>JBFMHB010000005.1 GCA_040752915.1 Acidobacteriota bacterium | reverse complement strand
CTGGCCGTCGGCCCCCAGCGCCACCCGGCCTCCCCTCGACACGCACAGCACCGTCGTCGAACGCACGCGATCCACCGCCGCACCTCCGGCCCTACCATACCGCACGCCGGAAGCGCGGGGAAGGAGGCGAGGGGAAGAAAGGGACAGGGGGCATTTGGGATTTGGAACATGTAAGCTTTCACTTGGTTTTGCCCCGAGGTATCACTTGGTTTTGCCCCAAATAATTCCGGACACACTTCACCGGCTGAAGTACACAGCCGGTTCACAAATGGGCTTTCGCCCAAAATCTAAAGTGGCCTGCTACGGAGCTACCGACCCGTCGGTCTGGAGGCTCTCGGCCTCCACGGCGGTGGAGCACCCCCCACCACCTGTAACTTTATGACACACCCGCTTGCAGGACCAGCGGCCGTCCGCGCCTTCGCGAAAGCCGCGTAACTCGATCACACCGGCCGCGCACAGGCCGGGTTCCCCAGGCACAATCTCCAGACTCACGGTGCCCTTCCCTCTTTCCAGCGCCGCGAGACGCGATTCGGCCGCACGCCGGGCGGAGGTGGCGTCAGAAAAGGTCTCGTTGAGAGTGTAGGCGGGGTCGCCTTCACCAGCGGTCTCGCCCACACGCCTGCCCGTGGAGGGGTCGTGCCAAGAGGCCACCACCCGTTTGTACTTCCCGCGGTCCGCTAACGTGACACGCCACCCGGGCGCGCACCGCTCCGGAGTGATAATTGTCGCGCCCAAGGGCTTTCCGGAGCCGCTTTCGCCGCCCCCAGCGGGCACCACCACCAAGGTCCCTTGGGCCACCTTGGCGATGCACCCGTGTTGCTCGCCCAGGCGAGTCATAAAGTGCAGATTGCTCTCATTCGCCTGGTCCGCCCTTACAATGGGGAGCGCCGAAACAGTGGGGTGAACCTGGGCGCGCCATCCCTCCTCCTTGGCGATGGCGGAAAGAATCGCGCCCAGCGTCGTGCCCTCCCAAGCTCGCGTATGCTGGGACTTGGCGGTCTCACGCAAGTTCGCGGCCCTGGACCGGACGGTCAGGGTGGGGGGAGATCCCGATATTTCGACCTCGTCCACGACATAGGTGCCCAGAGCCACCATTGCGCGCCCTGCGTAACCCATGGAGATCTCCAGGGTCGCGCCCCGCCGGGGGAGGGCCACGTGCTCTCCGTGGTCGCTGAGCACAATCTCGGCGCTGTCGCTCTGCACGCCTGCCTCATCGACTATTTCAAGTGATACCAACCGGCTCCGGATGACGGCAGTCACGTCTTGGGTGTCGGCCACCACCTTGAAGTCCGGCCTCATACTAGTCCCACAGTCTCACGGGCGCTGCGACTGTTCCATCCGTGATGGCTGGCATGACGACCCGAATCCCCGCCGGTAATGAGGGCCCCAAGGCGGCTATCCCAGGGTTAGCCTCCAGCACGGACTCAACACACCCCTCGAACCCGTAGTACTCCCAGCACACTCGGTCCAGCACGTCGCCGTCGGCCGTTATCACTGCGGCGGCATCCTCAATCCGAATCATGGGGCGGCTCCCGTGACGGCGTCATGGTACCGGCGTAACACCAGGCTGAATTCCTGACGACGCGGCACCCCATCGGCGAACAGCGACGACTGCCCTTCCTCTACTCTCTCGATAACCCACCAGCCGTGGACCATGCCACGGCCGTCCACCAGCATCTGAGGCACGCCCTGCGCCGATAGGGCTCGCATGGCGCTCACCTGGCCGGCGCCCCCGCGGTAGTGGGGATAGATAATTCCACGCAGCTCTATGGACTCTTCCCCGGGTCCCATGTGCTGCAACGCCGGGCCCTTACGAACCCGTTCTTGGGCCGCCCAGCGTTGCTCCGCCGTGCGCCGCAAGTCCTCGTACCCCGCGGTGTCCACGGAGAATCGAAACGTGCCGAGAGCCATTAGAATCTCAGTCGGCATCGTAGAGGGCCTCCCTCGCCGCCCGTGCGCCACGGCGCCGGATCTCCAGAATCACCATGTCCGCCACTGCCTTTGGGTCCTGTGCTGGGGCCGCCTGGACCGTGATGTGAAACGTGTTGGCCTGGTGCACCACAGGGCCGCCGCCAACCCCAGGCACCGGTTGAGCGGCCTCAGGAGGGGCCCCACCAAACAACCCCGTCAACGGACCCGCCTTCATGTCGCTTTGGGATTGGGCGAACGCGGCCGGAGGCGACAGGGCCGTGCCAGGGGCGGCCGCGGCCAAGGGCGCGGCTAGGGTCGTCCCGATTGCGCCTGCGGCAGCCATCCGCTTGAGCGGGGAGGGCTTCAACCCGGCGGCCGCGTTGCCGCCCTCCACAAACAACCCCCAGGCGTTACCGAAGGTGTTCCGAATCGATTCCAGTGGGCCGGTCAGAATGCCTTTGATTCGGGCCACCGCCCGCTCCACCACGCCCACAATGGACGCCCACAACTCCTCAAAGAAGGTCCGGAGCGGTGCCCACTCCGCAGGAATAAGGTCTAGGGGTGACCAGGCGGCAATGGCACGAACAATCTTCCAGCCCCGCTGAACGACCGCTTCAACCCCATTCATGAGCCGCTCGAAGAACCCGATGATGCCCTCCCAGTTTCGGATGATGGTGGCCAAAGGGGAGGAGGCCACCACCCACTCCACCACGGGCCAGGCGGTCTCGATGACCCTCTGAAGAGCAATAAACAGCCCCCCAAGGAACGTCAGCGCGGGGCCCCAATTGCGCGCCAGCATTGAGAGCGGACTGAACGCGAATAGGGCCCCCAGCCACTTTCCCACACGCGCCAGAATCGGGCGAACCCGCTCCAGCATGGGCCCCACCCGCCCGAGCCCCATGGCAATCACTAGGCGAGAGAATAATCCTGCGGCCCAGGCGCCCGCCCTGCGGAGGTACGCCCACCAGGCCGCAACCAGCGGTTGAAGTGATGCCCAGTGCCTCTTGATCAGCACCACCCCAGCGATGACCAGGCCGATTGGCCCAAGCAAGGCGGCCAGGAAGGGCCACAGCGTCTGGATCGTGGCTCCGATCCCAGGGAGGAGCCGCTCGAAGAACGCCCCGATGGGTTTCCAGTACTTATACACCAGGTAGGCCGCCAAGGCGACGGCCATGATCACGACGCCGATCGGATTGGCCGTGGCGGCGGCGCCAACGGCGCGGAGCCCCACAGAGATTCCGGACAGCGCCTTTGTTGCGACAGCTCCCAGCGCGGGCAACTGCCCAACGGCCTGCATGGCCATGCCCCCCATGGTGATGAAGGACCCGCCCACGGCCAACGCAGGCGCAACAACCGACAGGGTAGCCGCGGCCACCACCAGCAGAACGGACGCCACTTTGACCAGGCCCGGGTGAGCCTCGACCATGCCTCGGAAGGCCTGCACCAGGGCGATGATTTTGGGAACGATGCGCTCCACCAGCGGAAGGATCGCCGCGGCCAGACTCATCTTTAAATCGTCGAGGTTGTTGCGTAGCCTCTGCATTACGGCGGTCGGCGCCTTCTCCATGGCCGCCTGTGCCTGTGCGGCAGCGCCCGCGCTGTCTTGGACCGCCTGATAGCCCGTCTTGAGGGCATCCATATTCTTCGACAGGAGAATCACCGTCTTGAGAGCTTCCGGCCCGCCAAAGGCCTTTTGTAGCCGGAGCTGATCGCTGGAGGAAAGGGCGCTGAGATCCCCGAGACGGCTCCGGAGATTGTCGAGGGTTCCGATAAAATCCACACCCCCGGCCGCGTTCCGGGCAATCGCGAATCCCAGGTCCTGGGAGGCCTCCGTGAGCCTCGCCATGGTGGCCTGGAACGCCGTGCCCGCCATGGACCCCTGCGCCCCCGCGTTGTTGAGCTGTCCGATGACGGCGGTCACCTGGGGAAGTTCCATGCGGGCCGATATGGCCGCCGCCGTCGCGTATTTCATGCCCTCGGCGAGTTGGCCGAAGTTGGCGAACTGGAACTGCTGCTGCGTGCGCGTCAAGATATCGCCCAGCCGGGTCATTTCCTCGTTCACGGGCCGAGTCTTGTCCCCGAGGTTGTTGTAGACCGTGGCCAGAAGAGACCCGGCTTCGGTCGCGTCCCCCATGGTGCCCTTTGCCACCCGCAGCCCCGTTTCCGTGGCGGCCAGTGCGGCCTCCACGTTTAGGCCGGCGGACAGCATCATGTACGAGGTGTCGAGAAAGGAGGAGGTGGAGTCCGAGTACCCACGGGACCACGCACGAGCCTGCGCCGCAAACCGGCCAGAAACCTCGGCGGTGACACCGGGCAGGCTACGGATCTTGGCAGCGGAGTCCTCGAGGGCCACGAGCGGCGCGCTCACGCGCTCGATGGCCCTAGTGAGCTGGTCGGCCGCGTCCCCGGCAAAATACCCAGCCACACTCATCTGTTGCCCTATGGACGCGAGAGATCGTCCCCGCGCGGCCACTTTTTCAAAGTTGACGAGGCCCGCCGTCATCCGCCGCAAGGGGGCGGTCACTTTGTCGATGGCCGTGATGATGACCGCGACGTTTAGGTCCGCCATGACCTCACCGGAAGAGCAACTTTGCCCGCGCTCGCGCCTCCCCGTGCCAGAGAAGCATCTCGTCGAGATCCATCTCCATCAATACGTCGGGAGGCCAATGGAAGACCATGGCGACGTCTGCCACGATGGCCTCTACGTTCAGCGGGGCCCCCCGAAAAAATCTGCGACAATCCCCGAAAGGGCCGTGATGTCCTCGCCGTCCATCTCGTCCACCTGGGCGGGGGTGAGGCTCGCCAAGTTCGCGATCAAAACCAGGCTCTTGTCGAGATCCGTCTGAGCACTCCGCAGGGCGCGCATGTCGCGGCCCTTCGGGCGTCGGAGTTCGACCACCGTCAGCGCAGTGCCGTCAGGATTGTCCACCGGGAACTTGAGGGTGTACCGCATGCGCGCGCTCCTCTACAGGCCGATGGCGTTGCGGATGGCCTGAAGCTGATCCTCGCCGTTGACGATCCGCTTGAGGTTTTCCACGTCGATTTCGTGGACCGTTGTGCCTCCGATGGCGAGCTTGTAATACCGGGGCGCCATCGTGACCTTCAACGTGCTTTTTTCGCCAGGCTTCCAGGTCCCGGGCTCGACGCCCTTCACCGGCCCGCGCAAGGTCACGACCGCCTGGTTGACGGTGCCGTCCTCGCTCACCAAGGCCCCCTTGAACGTCCAGGGGATGGACTTGCCCGGCGCGAGGCCCCACGAGGCGAGGACGTCCAAATCGTACCCGGACAGGGTCGCGGCCGCCTCTAGCTTCTCCATGCCCTGGTCGATCTCCACGGGCGCGTCGTAGCCCCCGGGGCGGTGCTCCTCGGTCTTGACGGCGAGTTTCGGGAGCTCGAGTTCCTCAACTTGGCCCGCGTAGCCCCGGCCGTCGAGAAAGGCATTCAGGTTGCGCAGCACGTTCGCGATCATGGTGACCTCCTTCAGCCGGCCAGCACCTCGGTCATGTAGTCGTTCACGAGCGCCACGCGGAAGGTGACGCGCTCCGCCGGCGCCGGGGGCGTCAGCGCAATGTCCCAATAGGCGCGCCCGTCGGCGATGGCCTCGGGGGTATTGAGATCCGGATCCGCGTACACGCGGCCCCCGAGTAGCGCCCCCTTCTTCACCTGGTCGCGCACCCAGGCGTTCACCCCCTCGGTGACCTCCTCGATGTAGGACCGGGTGATATTGCGGTCCACCGCCCAGAGGTGCGACACCAGCAGGGCCTCACACGCCATGTCGAAGGTCCGGACCACCGACAAGAAGGCGAACTTGGGGTCGGCCGAGCACGTGCGGTTCCCCCACAGGCGGTAGCCGTCTTGGTGAATGATGGTGGCCACCTCGTTCTCGTTCAGGAGGTTGGCTCGGCTGTTGGGATCCCCCAATGCGAAGTCCACCGGCCGGGCGGTGCCGATGATGCCGTGCATTTCACGATTGCTCGGGCTCCACCAGTACCCCCGCTCGTTGTCGCTCTTGGCCATGATCCCCGCGACGCGGGCCGAGGCAGGGAGCACCGCCGCCGCGTTGGCGGTCGTGTCCCAGACCTTCACGGAGGGGTCCACGACAAAGACGCGCTTGGAGCCAAAGAGTTCCCGGTAGGTGATGGCCTCGGCGTCTGTGGTGTTGGGCCCGTCCGCGAGAATGACACCGCGCAAACGATCCGCGATCGCCACTAGTTCGGCGACCACCGGCGCCCCGGTGATGGCCCCGGTGCCTGCGTCGCGCGTCACGTAGCCCGTGAAGCCGGGCGCTACAAGGATCCTCGGCGTCACATGAACCGCCGACTGCGCGCCCAGAAAGGCGTGGACCCCCGTGTACGACCCGTCGGTCTGGATCCCCCCGATGATGTTCGTGACGGTGGCCGCCTCGCTGGCCTCCTCCTCGACGCGGACCACCACGATCAGGGCGCCCACACCCTGGTCGAAGATGTCGTCGATGGCCTGTGGCAGGGTGCCTTCCTTCGCGCCCACCGTGTCCAGCTTGGCCGCTTCCACGCGAGAGCCGGCGATGAGGATGGGCGTGTTCAGGGGAAAGGCGGCGGCGTCCGCGTCGGGCGCCGTGCCGATGAGGCCGATCACGGACGACCGGACCGCCTGAATGGGCCGGGGCCCCGAATCGACTTCGACGATTTCCACTCCGTGCAGATAGGCTTCGGGCATGCCGGCCTCCTAAAGCAGGGTCACGTGCTCGGCGCAGTACCGCGCGCCCGTGTTGGCGGCGGATTCGCCGGGGGACAGGACAAACGACGCGCAATAAGGGCCGCAGGCCGACGCCTCGGTCCCGTATGAGCCCCCCACGCGGAGGGCCAGCGGGGCCTGGGGCTCGATGCCGCCCCGGCTCTCCGCGAAGTACCACGTCCCTACGTTGCCTGTTGCGAAAAGCCCCTCCGCCCAGGCCCACAGGGCGCCGGTGGTTTGCTCCAGCCCCCATTTGGACGTCAGTCCATTTACGCGCGCGGCAGTCACGGGGAGCGAGGGGGCGCGCGTGCCCACGGTCACGCCTGCGGCGGCCGCCAGAAACTCTGAATGCCGCAACAATCTCTTGCCGTGTGCTGCGCCGATCTCGGCCGCCTCGAACCACGTCAGTGAACCGTAGGTCACCGTGCCGTTGCCTCCGAAAAGACTCGGGATTTTCGGCGGTGTCCCATGGGCGGCGAGACCCCGGCCGGCCCCGGAGGTGCCGTATAGGTGGTGGTCCACACACAGGAGGTACAGGTCCACCCACAACCGGCCGGCCACGAGGGCCATGCCTTTGGGGGAGGGGCACGCCGGGCGCCACTTGAGATCCCACAGGCTGTGGGCGTGGATACCGACCAGGGCATCCAGGTCCGATTGAGTCCAGATGTACGATCCCGTCCCGGGTGTGCCCGTGGTGTTGAATCCCCCTCCGGCAAGGGTCGTTCCGGGAGCGACAAGGCCGTAATGAAACCCGCCGATGAGGCGGGACGTCGCCACGGTGTACCCCTCCGGCGCCGTCCAGTTCGAGGAGGCCCGCACGGAGCCGTCGGTGCAAACATAGACCGCGTAATCCGTCCCGGCGGACAGGGCGGGCATCGCGACGGCAGCCTGCGCCGCCCAGGTGAACAGGCGGGTGCCAATCATAGCCCGCGTGTTTGCTTTTAGCGCCAACGTCTGGGCGCCCGTCTTGATGAAGACCACGCTGGCTGGGTCGGCCTTTATGAACAGCAGAGGATCGCCCTGGGGGACCCAGGCGCGGGCCCCGGCCGCCGAGGCGCTGAGAACGTATCCGTCCGCCGGGGGGTTGCCAAGGGCCGGCTCGGCCCCTACCATTAGCGCCGTCGTCCCGTGGGGATTGCCTGGGATCGCCGCGTGCCGCCACGCGGTCAAGTACTGCGAATGAGGGTCGATGTCGGGCTTCTCGTGTTTTTCCACGGCCCCCGTGATTTGCTCGTTCACGTATTCCATCGACGCCACGGAAGGCAGGGCTTCCAGGCCGTCGTGCAGGAGCTGGAGGTCGACGTCGGCCTCGTCGAGCCGCGGTTGGAGCGCCGCGGTGATCTGCGCCAACCCGTGTCCCTGAATCTCGAGGATGGCCGCATCGTAGTCCGACCGGGTCGCCTCGAGGGCGATCAGCCGCTGGTCGACATCCACCCAGATGGGGTTGAAGTAGCTCTCCCCCAGCAGCGTGACGCCGTCCTTCATGCGGTACCGGTCGATGCGGCTCGGCACACGATCTCCTTACGAGGCCACGTCCACTCTCTCGGTGATGGCGAAGGGCGCCACGGCGCCGTCGCCGGTCCCGGAAAGCTTGATCTTGTAGGAGGCGATGCCCCCGGCGATGGTAAAGGTGAAGGTGAAGCGAGTGGCCTCTCCATCGGGCTCCAACGCGCTTGTCGTGGCCGTCGGGTTGTACGTCGTGACGCCATCCACCAGGTCGCAGGTGAGGGTGTGATGAGCGGCATCATAGCCGGCGGCCACGATTTGCACTTTGATCTCGGTTGAGGGGGCGCCGAGGGTGCGCAGGCTGGACCAATGCACGATGGCGGCGCCGGCCCGGCTGCCCGTGACGGCCCCGGCCTGAAGGACGAACCCGGGGGCCAGGTCGGAGGTCCCGAGCAAGACGGCCCGGAGGGGCACCACGTCGGGACCGGTGGAGAGCACGAGGGCGGAGTCCCCCAGAGCGTACCACTTGCCACCCACCTGCACTTCATAGCGGATCTCTGTGCCGTGGGGGACCACCTGTGCGGCTTGAACGGCCAAGTCCTGGATACCCCCCGCCAGGCTGATTGGCTGGAGTTGCACCTCTGTGCGGGCCCGGGCGAACGTCGCACCGTAGACCGCGAACATGAGGTCCTTCGTCAGGTCGCCGACGAAGTAGTCCCCGTCGGTGCCGAAAAACAGCGTCCCCTGGGTGTACGCATTCCCGCTCACGAGGGCGGCCCGATGTGCCCCTTGCGTGATCAGACACAGGGCGTAGCGCTTCCCGGCCTCGAGGAGCACGGGTGGGATCTCGACGGGCGTTTCTGTGGGATACGCTTGCAGCGCCGCAGGGGCGACGGTGACCTGGGTGATCGTCCTAGAGAGAAGCGGCTTGCCCCCCTCCGTTTCGCAGACAATCACGTGCACGTCCCCGGTGGAGGCGACCTGCGTGAGGTAGAGGCCTACCTTGGTCAGCCACATGGCGTTTGCGACGAGAAAGGTCTGGGAGACGATGACACCATTCACGGTGGTGGTGGCGGTTTCCACCTCGTAGGCGTCGTCGGAGCGTTTGACCCAGTATCCGTAATACGGGGCCACCCAAGAGCGCGTCGCCCCTTGATAGGTCCAAAAATGCCTGTGGTACCACGGCCAGTAGTAGAGCCAATGGGGGCCGTACCGGTACTCCCACACGGTCCGCACGTATTTCCGGACAGTATGGTTTTGAACCTGGTACTGGCTGAGGGAAAGGTCCCCAGCGTACCCGTCCGTTCGGATCCGGACGGCGCTGGTGTAGGCAGGCAGAACCAGGTCGTCGGTGTGCCTCCGGATCCCGGCATCATAGGGATTGAACAGCGCGAGGGCGGCCACGGCCTGCCCGGCGAAGGGGAACAAGAGACCCGCGCCTTCGAGCCGGCACGCGTACCCGGCGCCCGCCGGGTCGCTCTCCGCGTCGTCACCGAAGTAATCGGCGCCGTAGCTCGCGTAGGTGTCGGGCAGTTGCGCCGCCTCCTTCAGCCGGGCCACGTCCGCGGCGATTTCCACCAACTGCCGCTTCGCCGCGAGGCCGTCGGTGCGCTTCGCCAGCGCCGAGAGGTCCGTGGCAATGGACTGGATCCTGGGCTCGGCCTGGCCCTTCCACGTCTCCACGACACCGAGGCGTGCCGCGTGGTCGGCGAGCTCGTGGACGTGGGCCGCGCCCAGGTTCTCGATGGTCTCGATCCCCGCCGGCGTGAGCGTCACGTAGGCGATGGCCAAATGTCCCGATTGGATGACGGGGGGCTGAGGGTCCGCGCTCTCCGCCCCAGGCAGGGTGTTGACGTTCGCGATCCGGGCCGTGGTCATAGCGACGGCCCGTGGTTCCGTTTCTCCCGTGGTGATGTCGATCAGAAAATCCCGCGGCTCGACGTCGCTCTCGATCTCCTCGCCCCACACGACCACCGCCACGATTTTTTTTGCGACCACGGGGAGGTACGCGAAGAGGTTCAGGGCCTGGGTCAGTTCGGACGCGTAGACCATGCCGTCGTTGTAAAAGCGGAGCGGGGCCACCACGATCTCGGTGGCGGACTGCTGGGCCACCGCACCCCCGGAGACGTGCAGGCCGGTGCTTACGCAGTCCTGGATGAGATGCCGGAGGCCGTCGGCCCCGTAGTCCTGCTGGCCGTTGAAGTCCTTCGCCTGCACTTCCTGGTTGTCCCTGAAGATGACCCGCTTCTCCATCGGTGCCTCCGATCAGGCGTTCGCGAGTTGGCCGGCCATCGGGACGCCGGCGGTCCACCGGGCGCCTGCCCGCAGGGGCCGACGTGTGGTGGTGTCCATGAAGAGTCGATCCGAGCAGCGCTTACCCCAGGCGAGGGCTGTGCGCACCTTGTCCAGCGCCGCGCTATCCGAGGCGCGGGCGCAGCCGGCGAGAAACCTCCCGAAGGCCTTGGCCGGCCGGTGGCCGCGGATCGCCACTTGGAGAATGGCCGTGTGGGGTGCCATGCCGAGGTGCCCGGAGAGAAACGCCCCGGCCCCCCTCCGGGCCGTCGCCACCTGTGGGTCGAAGAGGAACAGGCGATCGTAGAGCCTCAACCGGGCCGTACTCGTTCGCCAGAACCCCTGGCAAAAACCCCGAGTGAAGATCCCCTCGCCTTGCCCAGGCTCTGCCACATGGTCAGGGTGAACCGTGATGGGCTGCAGCCCGGGGGAGACTTCGTGCCGGCGGAGCACCGCGGACGCGTCCAGGTATGGGGTGTCCACGCGCAAGGTGTAGAGCCTCGCGCCCGCGGTGCCCGCCAGGGGCCACCGGACGATGCTCCCGCAGAAGCTCCGGAGGCCGCGAATGGCCCGTTGGGCCACAGTCGAAATCGTGACAGCCGTCTTGGGCGTGACCTGCGTGGTGCGTTCCATGACGGTCAAGGGCGTTTCCGCGCCGGCGCGCCACACCACCGCCTGGGGAGCGATCCGGAGCGTTGCGTCCGACACAGCCGGCCAGCACGCTCCCGAGTAGCCGGCCCGGCCGAAGAGGGCCCCTTGGATCCTCTTTCCCCGAGTGCGGTGGCGGTAGATTCGCAATTGCGGGTGGCTCAACAAAAACCCGTTGCGCTCGGCCGTCGTCAGACTCGCCCCGGCAAAACGCTTGGACGGGGGCACGACGGCCCTCACGACCTGAGCGCCGGCCCAACCCGCCAGGGCCTTCAACCCGCCGAGGGTGCCCTGCCGACGGTGCAGTCTCCACGATGCCGCGCAAATGCCGCGCTTCACCGTCTCGCTCCAGCCGGTATTCCAGACCGGGACGTCCAGGGCCCAGGCCAGCCACGGCACGGCGGGCGCGGGGCACGCCGCGGGTGTGTACAGGGTAGAGATCGGAGTCGGCACGGCTTCGAGGCGCGCGGCGGTTGCGTCCTCCATTGCCCGCTCGAAGGGGGTGGCGTTGGGGGGGAGTAGACGGGCCGTCATGTCTGCCTCGCCTCCACGGCCTGGAGGCTCACGCCGGTGCAAAGGTACAGGTCGGTCTCCCCGGCCACCAGGTCCTCGGCGGGGCTCTCCAGAACCACGTTGTGCACGCCCGGGACCACGAGCGCGCCCACCAACCCGGCGCGGGTCACGTCGTACGTGATTCTCCGTACGCTCGCGAGGTAGGCATCGAGACCTTCGGCGGCGGCGGACAGCACGGGCTCCGTGTCCGGCCCGGGGTAGAGCGTGAGGGTGGCCCGTATCTCGAAGGGCCGGAGAGTGGGCGCGGCGACGACCACATGGTCGGTGAGGGGTCTTACATCCTCGTGACTCAGCGCAAGGGCCACAGCGCCCAAGGGCCCCTGGGAACCGTGGCTAACGACCGTGGTGTAGCCGGCAGGGGCCGAGACGTCGGGGAATGCCACCGCCCCAAGGAGCGCCTCATCCGGGTCCACCTCGCTCACGGCCAACCACTCGTAGGCCAAGACGCACACGCGGACCGAACCTTCGGAGGGGGAGGACACGGCCACGTCTTTGACTTGAGAGGCCGCGGCCAGTGCGTGGGCGCGGTAGGCGCCCACCGGTCCAGCGGCCGCCACGCGGTGGTAGGCCTGCTGAATGCGGGCGCGGAAGTCCGCGTCGGATTCCGCGGCCAACCGGCCCACTTCGAATCGGGCCGCAATTTGGTCGAGGTCGGACCCGACGGCGTACGCCAACATTACGGCCTTCGCCACGTCGTTCACGCGGGCCCGCAGGAGCATCTCCCGGTAGGCGCACACCTCCAGGATCTTGACGGCGGGCTCGCTTTCCAGCCCCGACGCGTCAAACATGGGGTATCGGGCCGCCAAGTCCGCTTTCAGCGCCGCCACAATGCTCTCAAAGGAGAGGGTTTCCACGATCGTGGGGGCCGGGAGACTGGAGAGGTCGAGGGCCGTCGTCATAGCGAAACCCCCAAGACCGTCGGCGTTCCGTCGGCGGCGAGACGCCCAGTCACGGTGACCTCCAGGTGCCCGGCGCCCGAGACCAGGGCCTGCACCCGCTCCACGACCAGGCGCGGCTCCCATCGAGCGAGGGCCTCTGCGGTTGCGGCGTAGACCTCCATCAGGAGCCCCGCCGTCATCGGCCGGTCCACCAGGTCGAACAGGCGGGACCCGTACGCCCGGCGCATGACGCGCGATCCGATCGGGGTGCGGAGTATGTCGTCCACACTCTGCCGCAGGTGGTCCATCCCGCCGACGACCGCGCCCGTGGAGGCGTCCATCCCGGTCACTGGGGACCCCCAGTCTGGGCGCCGCCGGTCTGGACGCCGCCGTGGACATGGGTCTGCAAGGAGATCGCCCCGGCCACGACATCCCCTTCGGCCCGGACCTCCCCGCCCACCTGGGCGTCACCGGAGACGGCCAGGTTCCCTTCGAGCGACACGTCGCCTCGAATCGTGACGCCCCCCGGTGCGACGAGCAACGCGGTGCCCCCTGCCGGCAGAACCGCTTTCAAACAGTGGTTCTCGCGGTCGTAGGAGACCCTCGCACCGTCCGCGTACACCACGAGGTGGATGCCGGCGCGGTCCGCGGGAGCGCGGAACACCCCTGTGTACCGGGCAGGCAGAATCCAGCCGCACGCAGGGTCTCCAGACGGACAAAGCAGCACCACCTGCTCCCCGACTTCCACGGGCCACCAGTCCGCGTCCGGCCCGGCCCTGCGCGTGAGCCAGGGGAGAAGGTCCGTGACCAGATCCCCGACCCGTACACGGGCCCGGGCCGTGGACAGGTCCACTTCCTCAACCGTGCCGGCGAGGATGAGGTGATGCACCCTTCGATGGAGGTCGGCGTCCTGGAAGGAGCCCACTATGTCACCTCCAGGTAGTCGTCCACGTGGTCCGGCCCGATGTCGGGATCGATGCCCAGGTACAGGTGTGAGGGCATGGTGCCGCTCTCATCGAAACACGGCGCCCCCAAACGCAACACCTGACGCCACGACACGGCCCATAGGGCCACACCCTGGGCGTCGATCTTCCCCCCATAAAGGTTTTCGGCGCGGATCTCTCGGGCCTCTCCGCACCCGGACAGGCCCCAGCGCTCGTTTTGTATCAGGACCACCAGCGCCTCCACCATGTTGCGCGCCGCCACGTCCCGGGGGAGGCCGGGCGTCGACCCCAGCAAAACGAAGACGGCCAGGGCGGCGTCGGCATCGGCCTGTTCTGTGCCGGCGTTGGTCACCTTCTGAAAGCCCAGGCACGAAACGAACAGCGCGGGGACGCGCGCACTGATGCGCGCGAGCTCATCGGCGTCGAACCGGCCGGCGTGGACCTCGCACGTCTTCAGGGCCGGGAAGGCCTGGGCCATGCGAGCAGCGATCGCATCGAGGGCGCCGTTGAGCATCATGGGCGACCCTCTACCAGGTCGTCGGCCCAGGCGTCCAGTTCGTCCTGAAGATCGTCGAGGTCGTTCGCGCTGACACCCAAGTACGCCCGTGCAGGGATCCAGGCGCCCCCCGACTCGGCCCCGCTCCGGGCGCTCCGGACGTGCCCACGGCCCGCCAGCCCCCCGAACTGGTGGATCGCGGCATAAACGAGACCCGATCCGACGCGCGCCTCCTCCGTGGAGACCACCTCATGCGTCAGGCTGTCGCGGAGGGGACCGTGCAGGCTCAAAATCTTCCCGCTGGAGCGCCCCGCCTTCCAGGCCGCGTACCCCGGCGACAGGGGCTCCCAAGGGCGGCCGTCCGGATCCGGTCCGCCGTCCTGGATGCGCCGCCGGGTCTGGCTTTCCACGAGGGCCCCCAGGCGGCCCAGGAGGTCCCGCTGGGAGGGACCTCCGGCCCGCGCCAGGAGGCGCTCCAAGCGGGCCCTCAGGCGATCCCCACCCTCGATCCGGATCTGCACGGCCGCGCCGGTCACGGCAAGCCTCCGCGTTTGAAGAGCCGAGGACCGGCGCTGAAGGTGGCGATGTGCGCCGCCGGAGGCTCGACGCCGTCCGGCAGCGGGAGAGCGGCCGTGCGCCGCGAGATGGATTGCAGGAGCTTCACCGCATCTTCATAGCGGACGCGGTGTTCCTCCGTCGCCCTCGCCGCATCGGCCGCCATGCGATAGATGGCGATGTCGACGCTGAGGCGGACAAGCACGGGCGGCACGGAGGGCAAGGGCAGGGTGTACACAGCGGCCAGATAGCTGTCGATCTCGTCCGCCGCGTCACCCAGGGCGCCGGACACCACCGCCTCATCGGCCACGCCGTCGCCGTCCCGATCGGCCAGGAGGAGCAAGCCCTCCTGACCGTTGGGGAGGCGATCCACGATGTCTTGGGCGGTGGCGTAGGGCACGGTTCACTCCTGGGGGGGCGTGGCCTTATCCGCACCGACGATCACCACGGTGAGCATCGGTTCGTCCATGAGGGCTTGGACCTGGCCAGCGCTGAATGCCGCGGCCTCCACCGTGATGGGGCCGGCGGGCCAAGCCCTCCCGGCGCGGCGGAAACCGCCGCGCCGGGAGGTGATCTGCAGAAACCCTTTGCCCTGGGATGCGCCGGATTCGGAGGCTTTGGGGGGATTCTTCGTCATGGTTCAGATCCTCACGCGAGCCAAGGGCAGACGAGCACGTCGGCGGCGCCCTTTAGGATGTTCGTGGCGCCGTTGGCCGTATTCTCCGCCATCACGAGCTTCTTGGCCGCGGTCTCCAGCGACGGCGGCACCACGAGGAGGTTGGGCCGGACGGCCAGCGGTTTGCCGTTGTCGCCCTTGAGCGACATCATGGCTGCGCGGGCGGCGCTGAAGTTGGTTTCGTCCAGCGTGGCTTTGCTGCCGAAGGCGAGCTGCCACAGGCCGTAGCCAACATTGCACCGGGCATCCACCCCGTAGCGGAACTGCTTGCGGGAGAAGACCGCCTCGTCGGTCTCCTGGTCCATGGCCACGAACTTGTAGTCCTTCCGCTTCTGGAAGATGAAGGGCTTGATGGCCTTCGTCGTGTCGAGCAGGAACCAGGGCGTGGCCGCCCCGGCCTGGACGTTCGACGCGCTCTGGATGGCGCCGTGTTCGTCGAGGACGGGGTGGTCCGCGTCGAAAAAGTACTGCCCGTCGTAGCAGGCGCTGTCGAACCCCGCGGCGAGCAGGGCGAACACGAGTTCGTCGGGGTGTGTCTTCGCGTCCTGGCCGAGCTGGGCCAGGATGGGGCGGTAGATCCCGATGGCGTCGTCCTCGATGTCGTCCCGGTCCACGCCCACCGTGTTTTCGAAGGAGCGGTTCTTGATCGTGAAGTCGTGGGTGGCCAGGTTCTGGATGACCCGGTCGCCGAGCCATTCTCGGAAGCGGGTGACGGTGCCCAGCCATGCGTAGGTCTCCTTGGACGTGCTCGATGGCACGGTCATGGCGACCCGGTCGAACTGGCTCTGAGCGGCCTGGAATGCCTCCGTGAAAACGACTTTGAAGCCGGTGAAAAGGGCGGACAGGTTCGTTCGGTTGATGATCACGGCGGCCTCCTAGAACTCGACCCAGACGCCGGACGCGTCCACGTCCCTGACGGTGCCCGCCATGGACCGGGTGCCCGTGCCGTTGGTCTTGGCGACCGTCTGGTCGTCCACGATGTAGCAGGTGGCACCCACGTCGGCGAGGGTAATTTCGTCCGCGCCGGCGCTGTTCGCGAAGCGGAACAGGCCCCGGGCGACCCTCACGAGAACGTCCCCCGCGGCACCGGATGCGTTGTCGGCCTGCTCCTCGGCCCGGCCGAGCCCCTTGAGGGTCGCGGCGGTGGCGCCGGGGGTAGCGAAGCCCGTGGCGGAGAGGGCGACGAGGGCGCCGGCGTAGATCTTCACGGCGGCAGCCACGGGGAACACGAAGGTCTTTCCGTCGCGTTCCGGGGTCAGTCGATCGGCGGAGAGGGCCATGTCAGTTCACCTCCACGGACTGCAGGTACTGCTCTTCGGACAGGCCCAGGGCCGCGCAGACCTGCTTCTGCTCGGCATTGAGCGCCTTCACCGTGCCGGCGGCGGGCGGGCGCTTGCCGTCGAGACCGCTTTCGGCTGTGAGCGCCGGGGCGGCCGCCACGAAGGCATTGAACCGATCCAGCCCCCCCTCGGTGCGGCACTGCGCCTTGTGGTACTCCACCGTGGCGGGGGTGATTTTCCCCGCCTTAACGGCGTCGGCCACAGCCGCCTCGATGGCCGCTTCCGCCTGGGCCTTCTCCCTTTCGGAGAGTGTCCGTTCGGCGTTCGCGGCCCGCGCCTGCATGGCCTCGTAGTCCGCCCGGGGGACGTACTTGTCGAGGCTCGGCGCCTGTTCCCGGTTGGCCGCCTTCGCGGCGACGAGGTCCCCTTGCAGGGTCCGCACCGCCTGGACGGCGTCGTCCTCCGTCACCTCGGGCTTCAGGCCCAAGGCCTCCAACAGTCTCTTCATGGGGACCTCCGTGTGAACGTGCTTTGCGGGCGCCTGCTGGCGGTTCAGTGCAGGCAGGCGCAAATTGGGACAATTTGTCAACGCCACGGACGAGAGCGACAGGATTGCCCCCGTGAGTTTGTCATACCAAAAGGTAGGGGAGATGTAGCGGTACTCCTTGCGCGCGATCTGGTCGGCGGCACGAGGTGTCCACTCGACACGCCCCCAGATGGCCCCCTGGCGGGCCTGGATCTCTTTTACCCACCCTGCCGCAGGCGCCTCCAGCCCGGCCGTGGCGCGCTGGTCCGTGGCGTGTTCCCAGTCCACCACGATGTCTTTTCCGGAGTCCTGCGCGGCCCGCACGATGTCGTCCGGGGCGCTGTTTGTCCACGCCCTCCCGTCCCGCCCCACGACCGTGCCGGCCGGGATCAACTCGATCCAGGCGGGAACGGAGCTTCCGTCCATGTGGATTTCGACGTTCCAGGCGCACGCCGTCGCTCGCATACTGAGACAGTAGGGCGGCGAGGGAGCCCTGTCTATGCTGAAGTCTTCAGCATAGACAGAGGAAGGGCGGGCGCTCATGTTTAGGAGAAGGGAGGCCCCATGCCCTGCCGGGACGTGAATGCCCTGACCCCCACCCTGCGGACCCTGTGCCAGGAGCACATGGAGGCGTGCCG
This sequence comes from Acidobacteriota bacterium, assembly GCA_040752915.1. Taxonomy (NCBI): domain Bacteria; kingdom Pseudomonadati; phylum Acidobacteriota; species Acidobacteriota bacterium. The sequence continues at coordinate 48,206 of JBFMHB010000005.1, read as the reverse complement.
CCGGGAGGGCTTTGACGTGTTTGTCACCTGGACCCTGCGAACCCCCACAGAACAGGCCGCCCTGTATGCCCAAGGGCGCCGTCCTTTGAGCGAGGTTAACCGGCTCCGCGCGGACGCGGGATTACCCCCTGTCACACAGCGGCAGAACTCCTTCCCCGTCACCTGGTCGCAGCGCTCCCGCCATTTCCCTGGCCCGGACGGCCTCGGGCGCGCGTACGACTTGGCCCTGCGCAACAAGGAGGGCCTCGTGTGGGATCCGAAGGCCGACTCCGACGAGGACCAGATTCCCGATTGGGAGGAGATCGCTCGGCTCGCCGAGGCCCTGGGGTTGGCCGCCGGAAAACGTTTCGGGGACCCGGCCCACTTTCAGATGCGCGAGAACCCCCGATGAGCCCGAAGGACCTCCTGGCCAGCCGAACCTTCTGGGGCGTGGTCGCCGTCCTATTGGCCCAGGTCCTGAGAATGCACGGTATCGAGGTCGACGGTGTGGATCTCGACGGGCTGACGAGCGACCTGCTGACGATGGGGGGGGCGGCGCTCGCCGTCTACGGCCGCATTCGCGCCGCCCGCCCCATCGGCTCCGTGGGCGGGGTTCGTGTCGTTTCTAGGCAAGGAGGAAAACGCATGCGACGGCCATTCCTGTGGATCACCGTACTCCTTTCGATTCTGTGCCTCGCCCTGACGGCCCCGGCCTCCGCGGAAACGCCCGCGAAGGCTCCGGCTTTCTCGGTCCAGATCGGCACGGGCCACCTCTGGACGGGCTCCGGCAACTACGCCTACAGCCTCGACTCGACGCAATGGCAAGTGTCCCTGGCTGGGAGTGTATACCTCACCCCCCGCCACGGGGTCACTGTGGCCATCGCGCGGGACGGGGCGACCCTCGTCGAATGGGCCAGGCGCCACAACTTCGACACATTCGACGCTCCGGCCTTTTCGTACGAGTACACCCTGGTGGATCTCGCCTACCGCTACACCGTTAACCCGGGGGAAAAGGCCTGCGTCTACACCCTGATTGGTCCCACCGGGTATTTCCATGGGGATACGGAGCGGCTCGGGGTGATGGGCGCCGTGGGGCTCGATTATGATTTGACGGCCCGCTGGTTTCTCAACGGCCAGGTAGCCTTCCGTCACGTCAGTCGGTTCCTGGTTCCCCAGGCCAACGTGGTCGAAACTCGCCTGGCCCTGGGCTACCGCTTCTAGGCGGCTCTCCTTTCCGGTGCGGGCTTCGGCCGCTGTGCCCGCGCGTCGAAAACAGCGGCCCCTTATTCAGGGGCGTCTCATGCAGAGGGTGGAGCGCTGGCAAGACATCCGGCCCGGGGACATCGGGTTTCTGCGGGGCGAGGGGTTTCTCTCCGACAGCATCGCCCACCTGACCGCCCGGAGGGATCTCATGGGGCTCCAGACCCCAAGCCATTCGCTCCTCGTGCTGTCCCGAACGCAGGTCATCGAGGCGCTTGAGAAAACCAAGGTCCGCCCCATCGAGGTGTATCGCACCCGGTTCGATGCCGGTGACCTGGTGGTCTTTGCTCCCGACGTCCCCAAGGAGATCCGCAGGGAGGCCCTCCATTACATTTGGACCCGGTACAACCACGCCGCGTACGGCTGGGGCCAGATTCTCGCCTTCCTGCCCGTTCTCTTCTGGCGACGGTTGAGAGGCCGGGACCCGGTGAACCTGCTCCCTCTCGGGGTCATCTGCTCGGAACTGGTGTTGCTCTACTTGCGGCGATGTTTCGACCGGCTCCTCGCGGCGGGACACTCCACTCGTGCCGACCGCCTGGCTTGGGCCTATCGCCTGTCGCGCAATACCACGGACCCCGCCCTGCAACTAAGCTGCTGTCTCCGGGACGGACTCCCGGAGAGCCTCGCCGGATAGAAAGGACACCGTCTTGCCCGACCCCCAGGGATACGTCCTCAACGTGGATTGGACAGCCGTCAAGGTCATGGCCGGCATCCTCGCAGGGTGGACCGGCCTTTTTCTTGCCGCGATCAAGTGGCTCTCGCTCCGGGAGGTGCACCGCGTCGACGAGGCCCTGCGGGAGAACAGCAAAGACCACGCGGCCAACGAGGTGGCCCACGCGAATCTGGAGCGGCAGATCCTCCGGCTGGAAGGGCAGTTGCCGAACGAGTACGTGCGGCGGGAGGACTGGATCCGCTTCAGCGCCTCTATCGATGCCAAGCTCGACCGGCTCAACGAAAAGTTTGACGCGCACCTCAAGCGCAAGGAGTGAAGGGGGACCCATGCCCGAGATCGATCTGGAGAAAGCACAGCGTGAGGAGATCCGGTGGCGGCTCCTGCGCGCCCTGGACGCGGGCCGCCCTCTGCCGGTGCTGGAATCGCTCCTGCTTCGCATCTGTCAGGACGTGGACCTGCCCGCCACCCCAAGTCAGGTCCGGAGGGAGCTTGCGTACCTCGAGATCCGGGGTCTGGTGAGGATCCACGGCAAACTCGGCCCGACTTGGCGCGCCGAGCTGACCCGCGACGGCGTGGACGTGGTGGAATACGCCGTCGCATGTGAATCCGGCATCGCGCGCCCGCCCAGGGACTGGTGAGGCCATGCCCCAGCGGCCCGCCGTGACCCAGCTCCCGGAGGAGGTGCGTCGCGCCCTGGAAGCCCGCCTGGTCCAGGGCGGCTTCGCGGGCTACACGGCCCTCGCCGAATGGCTGACGGAGCAGGGCTACGAGATTTCCAAGAGCTCCCTGCACCGCTACGGACAGACCCTGGAACGGAAGCTCTCCGCCATCAAGGCGTCCACCCAGGCCGCCCAGCTCATTGCGGAAGCGGCGCCCGACGAAGAAGACGCCCGGTCGGCGGCCGTCATTAGCCTCGTGCAGACGGACCTCTTCGAAGCGCTGCTGGCCCTTCAGGAGGCTGGCGATGCCGAACCCGCGGAACGCGTCAAGCTGCTATCCTCGGCCGCGCGCTCCATTGCCGATGTCGGCCGCGCCAGCGTCAGCCAGAAGCGGTTCGCTTCCGAAGTAAAGGCGCGCGCGGCCCAGGCGGCCGAGGACGTGGTGGCCACGGTCAAGAAAGGCGGACTGTCGGACGACGCCGCCGCCGCCATCCGGCGGCAGATCCTCGGCATCGCCCCATGACGGTCCCGTTTGCTCTTCTCCCCTACCAAAGAGCGTGGTGCCAGGATCCATCGCCGGTGAAGGTGATCGAAAAGAGCCGCCGCATCGGGCTCTCCTGGTGCGAGGCCGCGGACTGCGCCCTCCTCGCCGCCTCCTCCAAGGGGATGGACACCTGGTACGTGGGCTACAACCGGGACATGGCCCAAGAATTCATCCGCGACGGCGCGGACTGGTCGCGCCACTACCAGCTCGCCGCCTCCGCGATGGAGGAGATCGTCATCGAGGACGAAGGCCGCGACATTCAGGCCTTTCGCATCCACTACCCCTCGGGCTTCCGGGTGACCGCCCTCTCCAGCCGCCCCTCCAACCTGCGCGGCAAGCAGGGCCGGATCGTCCTCGACGAGGCGGCGTTCCACGACAATCTCTCGGCGCTCCTCAAGGCGGCGCTGGCCATGTTGATGTGGGGCGGTCAGGTGCACGTCCTGTCCACGCACAACGGGGTGGACAACCCCTTCAACGCCCTCGTCACGGACGTCCGAGCGAAGAGGAAGCCGTACAGCATCCACCGCGTCACCCTGGACGACGCCCTGGCGGCCGGGCTCTACAAGCGCATCTGCCTCGTCCAGGGGCGGCCCTGGAGTCCGGATGCCGAGGAGGCGTGGCGGCGCGAGCTGATCGAGTTCTACGGGGACGACGCCCAGGAAGAGCTGTTCTGCGTCCCTCGGCACAGCGAGGGCTCATGGCTGCCCGGACACCTCATCGAAGCGCGGATGCAGGACCTGCCGGTGTTGCGGTGGTCCGCCCCGGAAAACTTCCTCGCGGTCTCCGAAGCGGAGAGGCAGGCGGCCGTGGACGATTGGCTCCAGGGCGACGTCGCCCCCCTGCTGGCGGCACTCGACCCCAAGCGCACGAGCGGCTTCGGGTGGGACTTTGGGAGGACCGGGGACCTGTCGGTCTTCGCCCCCTGGCAGATCCAGCAGGACATGACCCGCAGATTCCCGTTCCTCGTCGAGCTCCGCAACATGCCTTTTCGCCAGCAGGAGCGGGCCCTCTTCTACATGGCCGACCGGTTGCCCCAGTTCGTGGCGGGGGCGGTGGACGCCCGAGGGAACGGGCAATACATCGCCGAGGTGGCCGCCCTCCGGTACGGTGCGCGGATTCGTGAGGTGTGGCTGTCCCCCTCCTGGTATGCCGAGAACACGGCGCCGTTCAAGGCGGCCTTCGAGGACGGCACCATCATCGTGCCCCGTGACGCCGACGTCCATAAGGACTTGCGCGCGTTCAAGGTCGTCAACGGCGTACCCCGCCTGCCGGACGCCCGGCAGGCCGACGAACGTGGGCTCAAAAGGCACGGCGACGCGGGCATGGCCCTCCTTCTCGGGTACTGGGCCTCCCGTCAAGACGGCCCGGAGCTGTTCGGGTATGAGCCCGTAACGGTGCGGCGCGGGGAGGATGGGGACCGCGCGGAGCGCGCGGTGCGCGTGACGGCCGGATTCAAGGCCCATGGAGGACTGTTCGGATGACGCTCTACGACGCCTGGGGACAGCCGGTCCGCACGGAGGATCTGAAACGGGAGATCGCCGCCCCCACCCTCGTGGGGGTCCGCACCCCGTGGCACAATCCCGTCGGGGGGGGGCTCACTCCGGAGCGCCTGGCGAGGATCCTGCGGGCGGCCGCTGACGGCGACGCCCACGAATACCTTACGCTGGCCGAAGAGATGGAGGAGCGGGAGCCCCACTACGCATCGGTCCTGGGCACACGGAAACGGGCCGTTTCGGGCCTCCCGGTCATGGTGGAGGCGGCGAGCGACGAAGGCCGCGACGCCGAGATCGCCGACGCCGTCCGCGAGCTGACGCGCCGGCCCGAGTTCGGGGAACTGGTGGACGACCTCCTGGACGGGATCGGAAAAGGGTACTCGGTCTGCGAGATTTTCTGGGACACGTCCGGAAAACAGTGGTGGCCCCGGGATTACGAGTGGCGGGACCCGCGGTTCTTCGTCTTCGACCGCGAGAGCGGCCGACAGGTCCGGCTCTTGGACGAGACGGACACGGTCTACGGCATCCCCCTGCCGCCCTTCAAGTTCGTCGTCCACTTCCCCCGGCTCAAGACCGGGATCCCCCTGCGCGGGGGGTTGGCCCGCCTGGCCGCCGTGACGTACATGTGCAAGAGCTACGACCTCACGGACTGGCTCGCCTTCGCCGAGGTATACGGCATGCCCCTGCGGATCGGGCGCTACGGCCCCAGTGCCACGGCGGAGGATCTGAAGGTCCTGCGCACGGCCGTCGCCAACCTGGGGATGGACGCCGCCGCGATCCTGCCCGACAGCATGAGGATCGAGTTCCAGGACGCCATGAAGGGCAACTCCAGCGGCGATCTCTTCCAGGCCCTCGCCGAGTGGCTCGACAAACAGACGAGCAAGGCCGTGCTCGGGCAGACGGCATCCACCGAAGGCACACCCGGGAAGCTCGGCAACGAGGCCAGCCAGGAGGAGGTGCGGCAGGACATCAAGAGGGCCGACGCCAAGGCCCTCGGCAACACGATCAACCGCTACCTGGTCAAGCCCTTCGTGGATCTGAACTGGGGTCCCCAGGCGCGCTACCCTTCCGCGCAGGTCTTCGTGAAGGACCCCGAGGACATCGGGGCCCTGGCCGACGCCCTCGCCAAGCTCGTGCCCCTGGGCCTGCGGGTGGAGGCCTCCGTCGTGCGGGACAAGTTGGGCCTGCCGGATCCGCCGAAGAAGGGGGACGCGGAGATCTTGGGCGCGCCGGCGGCCGCCGCGAACCGACACGCCGCACCGGCCAAGGCGCGGAACCAGGCCGGGGGGCCGGAGGGGACCCCCTCTCCGGACCAGGACGAGCTGGACGCGCTCTTGGAGCCCCCCGACGACTGGGAGCCCATTCTGGCCCCGGTCGTGGACCCCATTCAGGCGCTCGCCGATGCCTGCGCCACGGAAGCCGAGTTTCTCGCGAAGCTCCCCGGGCTCCTCGACACGATGGACACGGCGGGCCTCGTCCGATCCCTCGCGCTGAAGGCCTTTAAGGCGCGCGCGCTCGGGGACCCCGGCCCGAACCCCTAGGGAGGCCCCTTTGGCCCAGCCACGGCCCGGCTATGCGTTCCGAGGCCCGGTTCCGCAGGGCGCCCTCGACTACCTCCGGGGCAAGGACCTGCGCCCCGGATTCTCCTACCAGGACGTCTGGGGCGAGGAGCACGCCAGCGCCTTCACGGTCGCCAAGGCCATGCAGCTCGACATCCTGGATGACATCCGGGGCGCCCTGGACTCGGCCCTCGCGAAGGGCCAGACCTTCCAGCAGTTCAAGAAGGACCTCGCCCCAGTGCTCCAGAAGAAGGGTTGGTGGGGCACGAAGGAGGCCGTGGACCCAAAGACGGGCGAGAGCGTGACGGCCCGCCTCGGCTCCCCCCGCCGCCTGCGGACGATTTTCGACGCCAACACACGCGCCGCCTACGCCGCGGGGCAGTGGGACCGCATCCAGCGCACGAAGGACGCCCTGCCCTACCTGCTCTACCAGCTCGGCCCGAGCCTCCACCACCGGCCCGAGCACGTGGCCTGGAGCGGTACCCTCCTACGCGCGGATGACCCCTGGTGGGAGACCCACATGCCCCCGAACGGCTGGGGCTGCAAGTGCTGGGTGCGCCAGGTGGGCCCCTCGGAGCACGCCCGGCTCTCGGGCCGGGAGGGCACCCGGACGGAGGCGCCCGCCGAGCATCCCAGGGAGTGGGTTAACAAGCGGACCGGCGTCGTCGAGACGGTGGACCAGGGCCTCGACCCCGCGTGGGCGCGCAACCCGGGGAAGGACCGGCAGGCCCTGCTGCGCACCGCCCTCACCGATAAGACCGCCGCCGCCGGCACGGCTCTCGCCCGCGCCTCCGTGCGCCAGGTCATGGCCAGCCCCATCCTCGACGAGTGGCTGAAGGACGGCCAGGGCGAGATCCCCGGCGGCGTCGTGGACAAGGAGGTCCAGGGAAAGCTGGACGCCAAGACTCAGGTGGTGCGGCTCTCGAAGGCGACCATGGACAAGCAGGCGGGGCGCCACCCCGAACTGGACGCGGACGCTTACCGCCAGATCCTGCCCGAGGTCTTGGAGCGGGGAATGGTGATCGCCGACCGCGACCGGAACCTGGTCTTTCTCCTGGACCGGAACGGCAAGGTCTGGAAGGCGGCCGTCAAGACCGACGAGCAGCGCGGCAAGCTCTACCTCACCACGCTGCACATGGCGGACGCCTCCGAGGTGCGCCGCATGATGAAGCGTGGCGCGCTCATCAGGCCCCAGGCTGAAGGGGAAAGCGGCGCCCGGTAGGGCCTCCCGGAAACCCTACATACTCCCGCCCCCGGGCCACCCGGGCCGAGAGCGGTCACGGACGGGAGAATCGCACCGCGTCACGTGCGCCGCAACCCGAATATAACGCCCCCTCAAACCGAACGCAAGCGACGAAAAAGGGCGGGGCCGCGAAGCCCCGCCCGTGTGGTGATGCCGCCTCCCCACTCTTGAGGAGGCGGTGAAGGGCCGCCTACACGCGTCCCTGGAGGGTTTCGATGTAGCGGTCCACGGTGCGGCGCGGGCGCCCGACGCGGCGGGCGATGGCCGCGTGGGTGGGGCGCGGGGTCTCGGCCAGGGCGGCCTTGATCTCGCGCTTCTCGCGGCGGGTCAGGGGCCTCGGGTGGCGGATCCGCGCCAGGTCGATGATGCCCTTCTCCGGCGAACCGAACAGCCCCGGCATCAGAGTATCGCCAATCTCCACCTGCTTCCGGACCGCCGCGGCCTGCGCGGGAGAGGGTGGCACAAGGGCCAACCTGCGCCTGGGCGGGCGCTTGAGCGCCAGGTACTCGGCCCCCGTGAGGACCACCTTCGCCTGAAGGAGCCGGTCAAACTGGTCCGGGGTGAGGGCATCTGGGAGCACGGGGGCGCCGGAGGGCAGCCCGGCCCCGGCTTGGATGCGGCGCTCCATTTCGCTGAACCCCCGGTTGATCTGGACCGACCGCGCGGCGGCGATGGAGGATTTGAGCACGCCAGAGAGGGCGTTCATCCCCTCGTGGGTGAAGGCTAAGGGCTCGATCCGGGCCATCCTTGAAATTGCGGCCGCATTTTGCGACCGCAATTTCTCCACATCGGATTTTGTGAGCCGGAAGACGAAGTCCGCGGGGAACCTGTCCGGGTTTCTCCTTACGGCTTCTGTCACTCGCTTGGGCGCGACCCCGTAAAGGTCGGCGGCCTCGGACGCCAGCATGAAGTCCGGCAGGCCCTCGATGTGGTGGATGGCGCTCAACACTTCCTCGGGTATCGCTAAGGCGTTCGTGGTCATCGGGCACCTCCTCCTAACAGCTCGGCTTCAAAACGCCCGGCGTCTTGGGACGCCAGGTCCAGCAGTTCTTCGGCGGCGGTGATGAGCCAGGCGCAGTGGCCCATCTCGGCAAAGGCCTTTTCGCGCGGGTCGCCCGCGTTGGGGAGCGATTCGAGGATGTGGGAGAGCACCGCGCGGGCGCGCTCCAGGTGCGAGGTCATGTCCAGGAATGAATCACTCAGGGCGGGGCTGGGGGATGGATCGGTTTCTGCCGGGGTCTGTTCCATGCGGGCCTCCTCTGGAGCGGGTGAACTTCCCGCCCGCCCCCTGCTAGAGGGGTGGGCGACCTGCGGGCTAGCAGACCGGCCAGAGGACCGGCGAGCCTTGCGGCTCCCCGCAGGCCGCCCAGAAGAGGGGCCTGCATGCGCGACAAAAACGGCGCCACCGGCGCCTTCGCGCCTCTGGTCCGGGCTGCTAGACCCGGGCTGGGCACTCCCCAGCCACCGGGAATATAGGGCCCGGACTTGGGCGCTGTCAAGGGCATGGTCATACCTCCTGGGCCCGCACGTCCCACAGGCGGCGGATCTGATCCAGGGTCTCTCCCACGGGGCCCGTGGAGCCGCAGTCGTTGCACTGGAGGAGCAGGGGCCGCAGGGCGCGCGTGGTTTGGTCGCGCAGGGTGATGGAGGAGAGGCGGACGCTCCCACAGAAGGGGCAGGGGCGGAGGCCGGTGAGGCTACGCTCGGGCTTGGCGGTCTTCGTCACGGGGCGTCCTCCTGGGAAAACAGGGACCGTTGGGCTTCGTGGGCGATCTGGTAGACCCATCGCTCGCTCACGCCGAAGCGGGCGGCGACGGAGGCGATGGGGGCCCCGGCGGCCAGGGCGTCGAGAATGGCCTGCTTTCGCTCTTCGCGCTGGCCGAGGGAGCCCAAGCGCGGCACGTGGAGGATGGAGGAGCCCCATTCGCGGCAGAGGAGGTCGCAGGCCTGGGGGGCGAGGATCTCTCGCAGGGGATGGTCCGCGGGGATCCTGGCGGGGATGTATAGCCGGCGGCCGCCGAAGCGCTCCATGAGGGCACGGGTGGGGGTGGCGCCGATGCGGTGGAGGATCCGGTCCCAGGTACTCACCGGCGGCCTCCCTTCCGGCGCCGCTGGTCGTAGACGAGGGCGGCGACGAGCTTGTGGAGCTGGGCGGGCTCGGCCCATTCGAGGCGGTCGGGCGCGCCCGCCCCGAACATCTGCTTGAGAATCCCGACGGCGTACGCCCGCTCCCGGCCGGCCTCGTAGAGCATGGCATCGATCTTGGCGAGGTAGCGCGCGCGGGAGGAGTCGGGGCGGGGGCCCTTCTGAAAGCGCCGGGGCTTTCGCCTGGGGCGCCAGCCGAGGCGCTCGATGTGCTTCAGGACGCGGGCGCGGCCGAGGGGCGTGAGGTCCTTGGCGGATCGGGCCCCGCCCACGTCCTCGAGGACGTCGCGGTAGAGATCGTCGTCCCACCCGAAGTGGGCCTTGGCCATATGAATCCACATGATCTCCCGGGTTCTGGAATCCAGGGTGCGGCGGGGTTTGGCGGGGGCGGTCATGGGGCTCTCCTACCGGTTCCGGAAGAGGCGGGGGGTCACGTCCACCCGCCGGTAATACCAAAGGTCGCCCACGCGGCGGCAGCGGATGGACCGCCCGTTGGCGCGCAGTTCGGCGATGCAGGAGTTGACGGCGCACACGCGCGCGCTCAGGGCGATCTCCAGGGTGGAGTATTCGTGGCCGTCGGAGAGGAGGTCGTCCACCCGCTGCAGCCGCTCGCTCGTCCGGAGGCGCGCCGCCTTCAGCATCTCAGCCCCCCGGGCCCAGGGCGTCGGCCTCGTGGAGGAATGCGTCCACGAGCTTCTCGACTTCGCCCTCGAGGACCTTGACGACGACCTCGTCGCCGGCCTCCAGCACGGTGACGGCCAAACGCTTGAGGTCCGCCGCAGGGAGCTGGTTGAGGGCCGATTTTACGGGCTTTTCGGTGGTCTCGATGAGGACGTCGGCCTGGTCGGCGAAGTGCTTCCGGATGAGCTTGAGGGTCAGGGTTTCGTCCTCGATCGCCAGCTTGCCCTTGGCCTTCCGGTACCCCACCTGCACCCCGTGGGCCACGCGGGTCCGGGGCTTGCTGAAGAGGGATGGGTTTTCTTCGACGGCCTTGCGCAGGGTTGCCTTGGCGCCGGCGGCCACGGCGGCCCGCCGCAGGAGATTGGGGACCATGGCCCGCTTGGCCTGGCGGATGGCCCCTTCGAGTACGTCAAGGTCCCGTCTCAGGTCCTCGCAGGCGGCAGCATAGGCCTCCGCCATGCGCTCGATGTCGGACAAGGCGAGGGCCCCGCTCACGTCCGGACTCCGGAGACGAAGGGAAGGAGGTTTGCGCCCCCCTCGGGGCAACAGCCGGCGAGGGCCGGGAGGCCCGGTTTCAATACGGGCGCCGCCCGCAGGGCGGTGACGAGGAGGCCCTCGTAGTGCCGGGGGTTGGTAAGGTAGCGTTCGAAGGTCAGGCCCGTGCGGGACAGGCCCATCGCAGTGAAGCGCTCCCCGTAGTGGTCGAGGTGTTCGTCGCTGTACGTCATGCGCCCGTCTCTCCCTGGGGGCGTGGCGCCCAGCGGCCGTCGGCCCTTTGGAGGGCGGCGAAGGCGCGGGCCCACTCCCGGAATCTCTCGCCCGCCAATTGCAGGGCGAGACTCGTCTGCTTGAGGGTGTCCTCGTGGACGGAGCCCTGGAGCATTTCTTCGGACAGGAGGTTCCGATAGGAAACGAAGATCCGCAGGGCCTCGTCGGCCTCGAGGCGGAAGGAGGCTTCGACCTCGGCGAAGACGGCCGCGGGGGGAGGGGGCATGGCCCCCTCCCCGGTCCGGGATTCCACGAGGTGGAGACGCCCGCTCACGGCACCACCACCTGCACGGCATGGCCGCGCTTGGGGGTCATTCGGTCGTATCCGGTGCCCTTGAAGCGGAGCTTCAAGGCGTAGTGCCAGGTGCCGGGACCCGGCGTGTCCGTCGTGGTGGGGGCCGTTACGACGGAGCCGACGTTGGCGAAGGAGATCCCGTCGGCGGAGCGCTGGAGTTGGTAGCCGGTGACCAGGCCTGCGGCCGCCTCCGGCGGGGCGGACCAGGTGAGGGTGACAATCCCCGCGTCCACCGTGGCGGTGGGCTCTGGGACTTCGCGCATGGTGCAGGTGCCCTCGGCCACACTGGCGGAGGCGAGGAGGGTGCCGACGGCGAAGAAGGCCCGCTGGTCGAGGGTGTTCTCGTCGGACCAGTAGAGGACGGCCCCCACGATTTCCGCCCCTTCGTCGGGGCAGACGCCCCCGGGCCAGGAGGTGTTCGCGACCCCGGAGAGGCACGAGGAGAAGTGCCCGTTGGCGTAATGGAGGGCCCCCTGGCTTCCGCCCACGGCGACGGTGGCGTCGGACGAGAGCCAGAAGGACACGTAGCCCGCCTGCTGCCAGAGGTTGGTGGGGTCCTCGGGGCCCAAGACCTCGAGGCGGGCCGAGCCCCCGACGGTGCAGGGCATGGGCTGCCCCAGCGCGGGGAGCGCCAGGGCGGCCATGAACAGGAGAAGGAGGGCTTTTCTCATGTGCGGTCCTTCTGGGTGTCGCGGCCCTCGGCGAACTCGAGCCGGAGCATGGGGCCGAGGAGCTCGTGGTGGAGGGGCGATCCCGCGAGGACGGCCCGAAGCTGTACGGTGCGGGCGCCGGCCATGGGAGGCATGAGGCCGCCGGCGTCGGGGGCGACAGGCTTTCCGTCCACAAGGATCTCCCATCGGGCGACGAGGGATTCCTCGATGGCGGGCTTGGGGAAGGTCGTGGTGGCGCCGTCCCCGACGTTCCAGACCTCGCCCTGCTCCCAGGTGACGGGCGCCAGCGCCCCGGTGGTCCCGGGTGCCAGCCAGATGTGCTGGCAGACGGTGAGGCCCCCGGGGCCCTGGCCGTAGAGAATCCAGTCGCCCGTCTTCAACGCCTCGGGAACGTGGGCCTTGAACTGCCAAACGTAGGTGTCGAGGTCCCCGAGGTAGGCACACCGGACGGGCACCTCGAAGTCGCTGGCCGCCACGGGGTAGGCCGTGAGGGTCGCGGCCCGCAGGGGGAAGAAGGCCGGATCCATGGTCCAGGCCATCTTGACCGGCGGATCGGCCGCCAGCAGGTGGGCCCAGGAGACGGCGATCGTGGCCAGGATCGCCAGGACGATTGCCACCACGGGCGTCCACTGTTCGATGTACCAGAGCACTTTGCGCATGGGCTCCCTTTTCAACGCCGCAGGGGCGAGGTGGAGGACTTGGAAAAGTCCGACAGGCCGGATTTGTAGACGAGGCGGTAGAAGTAGAAGACGTACCAGTTGGCGGGGACGGCGGTGATGTCGTCCTGGATCTCCAGGGTGGTGGGCGGGTGGGTGGCGAGGAGGGTCATGGTTTCGGCGTCGGCCACGCCCAGGTACGAGCGGTACCATTGGATGCCCTGTACGGCCCCGGCCGTGTCCTGCGGGGGCGCGGTGATCGTGACGGTGGCGACATTCCCGTCCCGGCTCACGGCCGGCGCCGACAGTTCTCTGGCGGTGGAGGCGGTGACCGTTTCGTCCCCCCCGGCGGGGGTGTGGGTGACCCCCGCGTAGTAGCCCGAGTGGAGCCAGGTGTTGGGTTTGGCTTCGTCCGGCTGGCCGGAGAGCCAGACCTCGCGGCCCACGGCGCCCCCGGGTGTGGGGAAGTTCTCCAGGTCGTAGAGGAAGGTCGAGGAGGAGGACCGGGAGCCCGGCATCTGCCACCCGTTGTCGCGTCCGATGACCTCGGCGCGGGGGTCCAAGTTGAACTGGGAGCCGTTCGACACGTCCATTCGCAGCACCTGGCTGCGGTCCCGGGGCCTTTCTCGATACTCGTGCCGGACGGTTTTGAGCTTGCGGGAGAATCCGGGGGCCGGGGCCTCCCCGGGTAGGGCATAGACGCGGTAGAACTCGTTCACCGCCACGCCCAGGACCGTGCGGGTGATGGCGCCGTAGTCCCGCCATCCCGTGCTGCCGAGAGGCAGGACGGCCACGACTTTCTCTGCCCTGAACTTGGGCTGGAGCACGCCGCGGCACACGACGTACCGGTAGGCGCTCGCGGGGGTAGTGGTCCAGGTCAGGACCACGTCCGCGCCGTCTTTGGTGCAGCGGAGGTCCGTCACGGGACGGGTGGGGCGGGCCAGCGACCCGAAGCCGGCGAGGGTCGGCACCGCTGTCGCGAGCAGAAGGGCCAGGCTGAGGAAAATCCGCTTCATCCAGGCCTCCTTAGTAGTAGAGGATCCAGCCGCGCAGCACGGTGGTCTTCGTGGCCGCGCAGACGTATCCGAGGCTCGTGAGGGCCACGGGGACCTGGACCTCCTCATTGGGCTTGAGCACGAACCCGTCTGTGGTGGTGGCCGCCAGGTTGAGGGCGAGGTAGACGTCCTCGGTCCCGTCGTTGGTTACCACGAGGAAGACGCCCTGCTTGCCCACGGGGAGGGTCACCGTCGCCGCGACGTCCGAGGCCGTGACCGAGAAGGGCTTGGCCCGGTCCCCGAGATAGCGGTTGGGGATCGCGCCCAGGGCCGGAAGGGCGGCCAGCGCCAGGAGCGCCGCCGCGAGAAGCACCGCGAGAATCTTCTTCATTCGTCACCTCCGAGATCTGCGAAGGCTCCCGACACGTGCGAGGCGGTGACCCGTTCACCGCCCGCCGCGATGGTCGCCATCTTCAGGGTCTGCATCAGTTGCCTGAGCCCGCCGTCCTTGGCGGCGATGCCCAGGAGGCGCGTGCGGGCCGGCGCGTCTACAGGGGCCACCCATGCGTCGAGGAGCGCCTCGGCGTCGGGGCCCGCGGTCTGGTTCACAAGCTTCACGCGGTGGCCCAACCGGCTGAACAGCTGGGCGAATTCGGCCGTTCGGGTCCCGACCATCTGCGTGTAGACGCGCTCGTTCCCGAGGAGGGCCAGGCCGATGCCGGCGGCGTCGTGGATGGCCCGCAGGGTCTCCAGGGACTCGACGGTGAGGTGCTGGGCCTCGTCCACGATGAGCAGGCCCCGCGTGCCGGCGAGCCGCTCTACCACGGAGCGCTCCATGTCCGTGGGCCAGATGCTCGCCTTGAGGCCCAGGGTGCGGCAGAGGACCTTGAGGAGGCCTCCTGGCTTCCGGCTGGTGGGGCTCACGGTGGCCAGGAAAACGGACGACGCGGCCGTCGCATAGTGCCGCGCCGCCGTGGACTTCCCGAGCCCCGCCCCGCCGTACACGACGGCCATAGACCGCCCTGCCTGGGCGTAGGCGAGGGCCGCGAGCACCCTCCTGGAGGTGGGCGTCGGGAAGAACACGTCCTCCCCGGGGAGGATCCGGTCCAGCGCGCGCTGGGATTCCCGGGTCCGGACCCACCGGAGGACCTTCGCCTCGAACTCCTCTCGAGCTCCGGCGCAAGTCCCATCTTTGAGGTACTGGTTCACGTACGAGGGATTGGTGCCCACCTCCCGGGCGATCTTCGCCTGGGAGAGGCCCGACTCGGCTACCTCCTCCGCGAATCGCCGGCGGAGATCCTCTCCATCGAGGGGTTCCACCACGTTGAGCTCCTGCTTCTGCGTCTGCGTCATGATCACCTCCTATTCCGGTCGGGCGCCAAAGGCCGGCTCCAGCATGCTGGGCGGCATCAGCGCTTCCATGCGTTCTTGAAAGGACATCCGGACCTGGTTGGCGTCGGTCAGGTCGGGCGTTGCCTTCGGCGGCGGCTCGCCCGGGGTGGCCGGGACGAGGGCCAGGGCGGAGCGGGGAGCGAGGGGGGCGTCCCCGGGGAGGGCCCGGACCTTTCGCCCGAGGGCCTCCATCCGCACGTGGGCATCGGCCGCCGCGTGGACCGCCCGGATCTTCTGCTGGCGCATCCGCTTCCACACGCGGGCGTCGGCCGTATTCTGGAAGCCCAGGTTCCTCAAGGGCTCCGCCACGCACAGGAAGCCCCCGTCCATGGTCCGGACCTGCACGGGGCGGTCGAGGTGGTCCGGATCGAACCACACGGTCACCATCTCTCCGGGGAGACGGTAGAGCAGATCATGGGCGTACCTTGGCTTGGCTCCGTGGGGCCCCACCCCGGCCCGGAGGGCGATCTCGCCTGTGCGGCGGTTGATGGTGGCCACTTCGCACCGCAGGCGCCACAGGTCCCGTGTTTCCTCGGGGCACCGCCGGAGCCCGGCGTGCTGTACGCTGGCCTCCCACGCCTGGTCGTAGGAGAGGCGGCGCCCACAGACCTGGGTCCGCCGCTGGGGAATGGCGTTGTACCGGACGATCTCCTCCGCGAGAACCTCTTCCACTTCCCACGAGGGGACGGCCGTGGCCGTCGAGAAGCCTCGCCCGTGGAAGCGCGGGTTGTGGCGGACCATCTTGTGGAGGTCCCGGAATGAGCGCTCCACGGGCTTCTGTCCAGGGGAGGCAAGGTCCGTGTCGGGGTTGGTCCAATAGACGGAGATCTGCGAGAGCACCAATAGGCCCACGGGATCCGTCCAGGGGTTGTTCTTGAACCGGTGGCGGTGGGGGCTTTGGCCCGTCACGCACTTGTTCGCCATGGCCCGGGTGTTATCGATCTGGAGGGTCTCCGGCCAACAGACGCCCAATAGGTCGTAGACCGCCCCGCAGATGAGGTCCGTGCACTCGGTCTCGCCCAGCCGGCCCGCGACGATCCGGCCCGAATGGATGTCTCGGGCGCACAGGGCCACGGCGGCGTTGGTGGCGGGCGTTTCGCCGGGGAACTGCACCCATAGGCTGTCGAGCTTCAGGCCGTCGAGGCTCATGGCCTGGCCCGCAGGGACCCCCGTCTTGTCCACACGCGCCTGGGGCAGGCGCGCCCGGAGGGCTTCGGAGCCCTCTCGGAGATAGGTCGCGACCAGCGGGTCCACCTGCTGGCGGAAACGCCGGCGGAGGGCGGCCTCTGAGGGCACCCTCCAGCCCCTCTCCGGGGCCAGGTCCATCGCGCGGCGGTAGATGTCCGCGAATTCGGGCTGGGAGCGGTCCAGGTAGGCCGCCTTGAACCACTCCCACGCCGCCTCCGTCACCGGGGCCAAGGCCGTCCGGCCCTGGTAGCGGCCCACCAGGGCCGAGGGCCAGAGGTCCTTGGGCAAACCCTCCACCCGCCGCCACCAGGCCCGTAGGGTCCACAGGCTCAGCCCGAGGGCCGTGGACGTCTGGTCGAGGGCCTCCGTCAAGGTCAGGCCCTGCGCCAGAAGGAGATGCACCGCCAGCACGGCGTCGCGCCGGTGGAGGGCATCGAGGCGCGTCCCGTGGTGGACGTCCCCCCACGTGGAGCGTAGGGCCGTCTCGCTCGGGCCTCCCTTGGAAAAAGACCCCCGGCGGGTAGGCGGGGGCCCGCCGGGGGAAGAGGTGAGGATACGAGGGGCGGCTTCGGTCCCTTCCTCTTTATAGAAGGAAGGGGTGCCCGCCGCCCCCGGGGGGGAGGAGGCGGCGGGCGGGGCCTCCGCGCAGGGGGGCGCGGAGGGCTTCGAGACGGGGGGGGGCTCCTGGGGCATTTGCCCCAGTTCGGCCTCCACCAACTGCTTCGTTCTCCACACAGCGTACCGGGTGGGACCTGGCTCGGGGAGAGTCCATGCGTCCAGGTAGAGGACCCGCTTTTTCCCCTCCCGGACCACCCGCGTTGTGAAATCTACAGTAGATTTTTTCCGGGCGCGGAGCATTCGGCACTTGAGTGCGTGTCCAGTTATTCCAACCAGCGAGCCTCCGAAGGAGAGAGTCACCCAGGCGGGCCCTTCGGCGCGCATCCGCGCAAGTGCCTCTTCGCACAGGCACTTCCGTTCAGAGGCTCGCGAGCCTCTGAAGATTCCGGAGCGAGCCTCTGACGAGGGGGTTTCAGAGGCTCGTTTTGCCGTTTTCACAAACCCCTGGCGCGGGCTCACCGTCGGCCCCCGAGAAGGCCCCAAAGAAACCGGGCGAGGAGGGCGGGGCCGCGGCGCGCAGAGTGGCCCCCAGGCGGGGGGTGCGCCGTCGCGCGAACCCTCGCCCTGCCTTTGTCTGGGGCCTTCGTGGGCTTCTGGGTCGCCGTTGGGCGCGGTGCCGTGCGGACCGAAGCGGGCGTGAGAGCAGGCGTCTTGGGCGCGGCCTTGGGAGCCTGGGGGGGTGGCGCCGGCGGGCGGATCGGCCCAGGCCGCTCCACGGGCTCCGGCCGGGAGGGCGCGCCCTCTCCCCACACGGGCCGCCAGTTGGGACAGGCCTCGCCAGCACACCGGTGGGCCTCGCGCCGTCCGCTCTGGAGCCAACCCTTCGCCTCGTGCTCGCACGTCCCCGGCGGCAGGAGCATGCGCTTGGCGGGGCACGCCACGTCCTCGGGCCCGCGCGGGATCCGCGTCAGGTCCGTCCTCGAAAGGCCCTCGCTCATTCAGTGTCTCCCATGATGCGTTTGAGGTCCCGGATCTTCTTTGCGGCTTCGTCCTTCACGCGCTCCAGCCGGCCGATCTCTGCATTCAGCGCGTCCCGCCCCAAAAGGAGCCGCCCGCCCCGCAGGTCCGCCAGCCACCGCGTGAAGGCGTGGCTCTCGCAGGCCGCTTCGAGAACGGGCGCCAGGCAGAAGGGCATGTTGAATTCCTCGCGGCCCTCCGAGGCGTACGCGTCGAGCATGTACTTGGAGATCTCCCGCCCCGACAGCCGCGACATCTCCGCCGCCACGGCGTGGCGGTCCGCGGGCATGGCCTTCAAGACCTCCCCCACCAGGTGGGAGACCGCCGCCCGGTAGTCCATCGTCGCCGACAGGGGCTCCGCCGGCGACGGGATCTCGAAGAGGCATGGGATCAGCGCTTCAGCCTTCCGACGGATCATGCCCCCCCCTCCTCCGGGAACCTAGCGGACGCGGATCATCCCGCGGTTCGCCTGGTTCTTGATGGCGCGCAGCAGCCACTGGATCTCGGCGTGGATCTCGTCCGGCGTGGCGCTCTGCCGCCACTTGGCGCGCTCGATGGCGTCGAAGCGCGTGGGGCCGGCCTGGGAGAGGCCCCAGTACGCGCACTGGGCCTGGACCTCGGGGCCGCAGTGGCCCCGGATCTGCATCCCGTCCACGAGGACCTGGTCGAGTTCTGTGAGGGTCTTGATGCGGTGGTTGTAGCGGTCTCCGAAGAGGTGGGCCAGGGTCAACCGCATCCCCTCGTTGGCGTAACGCTCCGCCTCGGCGTGCGTGAGCCGGGCTTGGGTCAATGGGTCGTCCTGGGCCGCCTTCGCGCGGAAGTAGCAGCACACGAGCCCCCGCTGGATCTGCCAGGCGATGGGGTCGTCGAAGACCTTTACCAGGAGGAGGTAGCCCGTTTCGGCGAGAAGGATGAGGTGGCCCCGGTGGCCGCCTCTTTGGTCCAACGTTCCCGTCCGAACCAAACTTGAAAGTGCCGGTGCGCTCGCCCACTCGTCGTAGCGCACTTCAAAGTAGTCTTCGCCAAAGACAAACTCATCACGATGGGCCCGAAATCTCCGCCCTGCTGAGTCGTCTTGCTTCCCATGCAGCTCGTCCACCTGGCGCAGCGTCAGCACGCGCTGGCCCTGGTACTCCACGGGGAGGATCTCGCGCTCTCCAACCTTCACGACCTCGGCCATGCGACCTCCCTCTAGCGCCGTTCCGGCGCTGGATATTGCGCGGCTTCTTGTTGGGCTTTATGCTTCTTCGGTGAATACCCGAGCGGACGGCCACGCTTCCGGTTCGGTTTCCCGTCGGGGCCGTAGCGCTCGGGCCAGAGCTGTTCGGGGCGGACGCCGAGAGCGTCGGCGATGATGCGCTCCCACTTGGGCATCGGGGTACGCAGGCATTGGCACGCCGAGCTCCGGCCCACTCCGTGCTGTTTGGATAGGGCCTCGATCGTGTGGCCGCTCTGGTGGAGGGCATACAGGATCCACTCGCCCCTGGCGCGTTTGTCGAGAGGGAGGAACCGTAGCAGTTGGGTGGTGTTCATTACGCCTCCTTTCGTAAATATAGCTGGGCTAAATCTCAAAATCAAGAGGGTCTAAAGTGACGGTGCGCAATGGCTCATAACGCCAGCATGAACAAGGAGATAGCGGTTAGGTTGAAGAGCTTTGTTCACGCCTTAGGCTGTAAACAGAAGGATATAGCCCAATCTTTGGGCATCACGCCCGGCGCACTCAGTGCCGCAATTACTGGCCAGAACTATCTCTCTCTTGACAGGCTAGGGATTCTCGCGACTATTTATCGCCTCAATATTCAATGGCTCTTAACTGGCGAGGGAGGCATGTTTGTTGGGGGCCCGGCCGCCGACGCGGCGCGGATCGCGGCGCCGGCGGCCAAGCCCTTTGTGGGCGCTGGCCGTCCCGGGCGCATGTTCACCGCCCCCGCGCCCGACCCCATCACCCAACTCGAGCGCCTGGCTGTCCTAAAAGAGAAGGGTCTCTTGACCGACGACGAGCTCGCCGCCCTCAAAGCGAAGATACTTAGTAGTTAGAGCCATTTAGCCGCATCGACGTTTATGTAATTCACAAACCGCGCCCCCCGCCGATGCCCTCCCCGGGACTCCGGCCGATTTAAACGCCCTCAAACGCCTATCCATGGGCATTTCAATACCGTCCGCATCTTCACCCTGCCTTTCGCCACCTTGGGGCAAAACCAAGTGATGCCTCAACCCGCTTTCCACAACATTTCCACATTTCGCCTCCGCCTGGTATTGCCCCACTCACATCCCGCCGGTGGTTCCCCAACCCTTTTCCCTCCAACCACTTCCCGCCATTTCCCGCCTCATCCCGCTTCTTCCCGGAAAAGGCAAAACCAAGAGCAAGCCTTCATTGGAACAGGGGAGGTGCAATCAGGACATGGATAACCCATTTGGTTCACGACACGGGGAACACCCAGGCCCCTCCCGTGTCTACCGATTCCGCCTCCTCGTGCTTGCGGTGCGCACGCCCCGGCCCCCCTTCGGCGGCGTCCCTCCTCCCCTGCTCACCTACTCTTCTCCTATTCCCCTACTCACTGACTCACTTACTCACCTTGATCCATGTGGTAGATTCTTCCTTTCCGAGGAGGCCGCAATGAAGGTCTTCGAAATCCAGGGTTCCTTCGGGCTGGAAAACCTCAAGGCCGCCGAGCGCGAGACGCCCCGGCCGGGACGGGGCCAGGTTCTCGTGCGCCTCCAGGCCGCCTCGCTGAACTTCCGCGATCTCATGACCGTGAGGGGCTCCTACAATCCCCGCCAGCCCCTCCCCCTCATCCCCTGCTCCGACGGGGCCGGGGTCGTGGAGGAAGTGGGCGAGGACGTGGCTTCCGTACGCCCTGGAGACCGCGTCATGGGGACCTTCTGCCAGGGCTGGCTCGCCGGCGAACCCACGGCGGAGGCCCGCAAGACCACCCTCGGAGGCCCCCTGGACGGCTGTCTCGCCCAGTACGTCCTCCTCTCCGAGGGTGGATGCGTCCCCGTGCCTCCCCACCTCTCCCCCGAGGAGGCCGCCTGCCTCCCCTGCGCCGCCCTCACCGCGTGGAACGCCCTCTTCGAGGGGCCCCGCCCTCTCCTGCCCGGCCAGACGGTCCTCGTCCTCGGCACCGGGGGCGTCTCCGTCTTCGCCCTCCAGTTCGCCGAGTCGGCGGGCGCCCGCGTCCTGATCACCTCGGGGAGCGACGAGAAGATCGCCCGGGCCCTCGAGCTGGGCGCCGAGGCGGGCTTCAACTACGCCCGGGACCCCGACTGGGACAAGGCCGTCCTGAAGGCCACGTCGGGCGAAGGCGTGGACCACGTCATCGAGGTGGGCGGCGCCGGCACCTTCGAGCGCTCCCTCAAGGCCGCGCGCATTGGCGGCCAGGTCTCCATGATCGGCGTCCTCTCGGGCGCCTCCGCCCCCGTCGCCGTCACCTGGCTCCTCATGAAGAGCGTCACCGTTCGGGGCATCTTCGTCGGCAGCCGCGAGATGTTCCTCCGCATGAACCGCGCCGTCTCCGCCTCCGGCCTCCGCCCCGTCCTCGGGCGCCTCTTCCCCTTCGACGAGGCCCCCGACGCCTTCCGCCTCATGGAGCGGGGCGGCCACTTCGGCAAGATCGTCGTAGGATGGTGATGCGCCTCCACATACGCATCGCTCATACTCTGATGGAGAGCGGGAGGCAAGCCCCCATGCGCAACTCGTGGTTCGTGACGGGATCGTTGATTTGGGCCCTGGCGGCGCACGGCGCGGGAGTATGCGCCCAGGCATCCCAAGAAAGCGACAGGGCCCAGGTCTCCTCGACGTCCTGCGAAACCGAGGCGGCGCCCGCCCTGCCCGGGAGCCGCGTTCACCGGCCTCCGGCCGGGACGCCCGCGCGAGCCGTGTACGACCGGATGGCCTACGTTTTCGGGAATCTCCGCCAGACCGAGTACGTCCACCACGCCCAATCGGTCATGGCGGAGGACGACGGGATTTACAAGTACGACTGTTCCGGATTCGTGGGCGAGTTCGTGCTGGAGCCGGCCTCCCCCCTCCACTACGCGGACCTCCTCGCCAATTCGCTGAGGCTTCATCCGCCGGACCCAACGGATCCCGACGACCCCGACCTCCGCCCCCGGGCCTGGGGATTCTACGACTACTTCCGGGAGATCCTGGCCGGCCGCTCGGAAAACTGCAACGCGCTCTGGTACGTCTTCACCGATCACCAGAAGATCCAGCCGGGGGACATCCTCGTCGTGCGCTATTCGGACGCCTGGCGCTCCTTCATGGAGGGCAAGTCCTGCGGGAGCCAGAGCACGGGCCACGTCATGCTGGCCTGGACCTTTCCGGTGGCCTCGACGGTAAACCAGGACGAATTCTGGATCTACGTCATTGACTCGGCGGAGAGCGGACACGGCAAGGACACGAGACGAAGCTCCTACGACGACGTCTCTGCGTCCGACGGCGTGGGCAAAGGGAAGATGTGGTACGGCTACGATTCTACCCGCCGCCCGGTTGCGTACCGCTGGGCCAGCGCCAGCGGATGCGCCTACACGCTCACGACCGGGCGCTCCACCTGCGGCTACGACTCCGGCGATACGGACTATTGCAAGGACAGCGACAACAGCGATCTGCGCCACGAATACTACGAGAGGCTCGAAGGCATCCTCCTAGCGCGCCCCATCGCTTCGGGCGCCTGCCCGGCCCCCTAGAGGCGAGAGACGTCAGACGGGAGGCGAGGGACGGGAGACGAAAGGACTTCGCGTCAGGATCCAATCCACCCGATCCGGAATGTCGCAATACAAGACCTGACCCTTGCCCCTTAGCGGCCGATGCTCGCATCGGCCGAAGGGCCGGCCCTTGGCGAGCAAGGGCCGCTACACTGGGGGCCTTCGTAGGCGGGCGGCCGCGGAGGGCCGCCCCTACGATGAGAGAAGGCCTTTGAGGGCGAACCTCGGCGTCGGGCGACGCCTCCCACAGCGGCAGGCGCGCGGGGGCTGTGCTTCGGACCCTCGCTGTGGCCGACCGACCGGAGGGAGGGAGGCGCGTCCCGACGCCGATGGCCCTAAGGCAAGGAAGGCGAGGCGCCCGCACCGGAATCGTACTTTCCGTACGTTGAGGATGCGGGCGCCGAAGGCGCCGGGCCGGAGAGGGCGAGGACATTTGGGATTTGTGATTTGGGATTTGGGATTTGGGATTGAGAAAACCTCGGCGTCGGGCGACGCCTCTTACAGGGCATGAAGCGTGAAAGCGGAGCCCAGGAGGTCCAGGACTCCGGCCGGAACGTTCGTGGCGGTTCGAAACTAGCGCAGGAGGGCCTTGGCGATGACCATGCGCTGGGCCTCGGAGGTGCCCTCGTAGATGGTGGTCACGCGCACGTCGCGGTAGAAGCGCTCCACGGCGTACTCGCGGCTGTACCCGTAGGCGCCGTGGACCTGGACGGCGGCGTCGCAGACCTGCTTGGCGGCCTCGCTGGCGTAAAGCTTGGCCATGCTGGAGGCCAGGCCGAGGGAGGGCGACGAGGCGTCCTTCAGGGCGGCGGCCCGGTAGGTGAGCAGGCGAGCGGCGTCCAGCGCCGTGGCCGACTCGGCGAGCATGAACTGGATGGCCTGGTGCTCGCACAGGGGCTTGCCGAAGGTCTGCCGCTCCTTCGAGTAGCGCACCGCCTCCTCGAAGGCGCCCTGGCCGATGCCCACGGCCTGGGCGGCGATGCCGATGCGCGAGGCGTCGAGGGTCTGCAGGGCGATCTTCAGCCCCATCCCCTCCTCCCCGAGGAGATTCTCGGCTGGCACCCGGCAGTCCTCGAAGGCCACGCCCGAGGTGATGGAGGCCTTGAGGCCCATCTTCTTCTCTTCGGGAAGGAAGACCAGGCCCGGCGCGGGCGCCTCCACCACGAAGGCCGACGTTCCGCGCGCGCCCTTGGAGGGGTCCGTCACGGCCACCACGACGAAGGTGCGCCCCACGTGCGTGTTCGTGATCCAGGCCTTGGCGCCGTTGAGGACGTAGGCGTCCCCGTCCCGGACGGCGCGCGTGCGGATGCCGCCGGCGTCGGTGCCGGCCCCCGGCTCCGTCAGGCAGAAGCCGCCCAGGCGCTCGCCCTTGGCCAGCGGCGGGAGGAAGCGCTCCCGCTGGGCGGGCGTTCCGAAGCGGAGGATGGGCTCCTGGCAGACGGAATTGGTCACCGACACCGTGACGGCGGTGGAGGCGCACACCCGCGCCAGCTCCTCGATGGCCACCGCGTAGGCCACCGTGTCGAGCCCCGATCCCCCCAGGGATTCGGGGACGACCATTCCCAGAAGGCCCAGTTCCGCCAGGCCCGGAAGGAGGTCCGCGATGAAGGCCCCCTCGGCGTCGCGCCGGGCCACGCCTGGGCGGATCTTCTCCTCGGCGAAGGCGCGGACCATGTCCCGGATCATCTTCTGGTCGTCGTTCAGTTCGAAATCCATGGGTCGGCTCCGGACGGCGCCCGCCGTCTCACTTGAAGAACTTGGCCACGTCGAGGAACAGCACGGCCACCGAAAAGAGGATGAGCAGGACGAAGCCCACCTGGAGGATACGGTCCTTCACGGCCATGGGCAGGTCCCGCCGGAAGAGCCCCTCCGCGGCCAGCACGATGATCTGCCCCCCGTCGAGACCGGGGATGGGAAGGAGGTTGATGAAGGCCAGTTGGAGGGAGATCACGGCCACGAGCATGAGCAGGTTGTAGAGCCCCGTGCGGGCCACCTTCCCCGTGATGTAGGCGATGCTCACGGGCCCCGAGAGGGCGCTCAGGCCCACCTGGCGGGTCACGAGGCGCTTGAGGGTGCGGTAGGCGAGGGTGGACTGCTGGAGGGTGAGGGAGGCGGCCTTGGCGAAGTTGGAGGGGAAGGGGTACCGGGTCCACACCGACTCCTGGGGGGCGATGCCCAGGAGGTACCGTCCCGCCTCGGCGTTGTACTCGGGGGCGACCTCCACCTCGCGGCGGCTCCCCTCCCGCTCCACCACGAGGCGCCGGGGCGCGCCATCAGAGGAGGCCATGGCCCGCTGGAACTCGTCCCAATAGGCGAAGGTCTGCCCGTCGAGGGAGACGATGCGGTCCCCCGGCGCGAGGCCCGCGCGCAGGGCCGGAGAGGGGTCCGCCACGGCCCCGATGACGGGAGGCAGGGCCGGAAAGACGCCGATTTCCCCCACGGGCTGCTTGAGGAAGGTGGCCGCCACGGGCTCGACCCTCACGGAGAGGGTCTCCCCGCCCCGCAGGAGGACGAGTTCGTAGGGCTTCTGGTTGAGGGCGATCTCTTCCCGCGCGTCGTCCCAGTTGGAGACCTTCCGGGACCCGAGCCGCACCAGCACGTCGCCCGGACGGACGCCCGCCTTCTCGGCGGGGAGGCCGGGCGCCACGAAGCCCACGCGGGGCTCCCGCTCCCGCAGGAGGGACTCCTCCACCCCGTGCCAGACGAGCCCCGCGAAAAGGCCGTAGGCCAGGAGGGCATTGAAGGTCACGCCCATGACGAGGACCAGAAAGCGGCGCCACCTCGGCATCTCGTAGAAGGGCCTGCCGGGCCCCGCGTCCGCCGGCGCCTCGTCGTCCGGGCCCGCCTCGCCCCGGAATTTGACGAAGCCCCCCATGGGGATCCAGCGGATCTGCCACCTGTTGTAGGCGCCCTTCCGGTCCAGAAGCCGCGGGCCGAAGCCGATGCTGAAGGCGTCCACGGCGAAGCCTTGGAGCCGGCCCGCCAGGTAGTGGCCCATCTCGTGGACGAGGATCAGCGCGCCCAGGACCAGGAGAAACAGGAGGATCGTGAGCGCCGATTCGAGGACCATCACGTGAGTCGCTCCGGATGCTCGAGGAAGGCGAGCGCCGCGGCGCGGCTGGCCTTGTCCAGGGCCAGGATGTGCTCGAGGCTCGCGAGGGTGGTGGGGACCGTGGCGTCGAGCACCCGCCGGATCAGGCGCGGGATGCCGCCGAAGGAGAGCCTCTTCTCGAGGAAGGCCCCCACGGCCACCTCGTTCGCGGCGTTGAGGGCCACCTTGTGGGCCTCAGAAGTCTGGGCCGCCTGCCGGGCGAGGGAGAGGCAGGGGAAGCGCTTCTCGTCGGGAGCCGAGAAGGTCAGGCCCGCGATGTGGGCGAGGTCCAGCCGGGGCATGGGGCAAGGCTTGCGCACGGGATACGTGAGGGCGTACTGGACGGGCAGGGCCATGTCCGCCTCCGCGAGCTGGGCGAGGACGGAGCCGTCCACGAACTCCACCAGCGAGTGGACGATGCTCTCCCTGTGCATGAGGACGGAGATCCGGTCCACGGGGAGGGAGAAGAGGTGGTGGGCCTCGATGACCTCCAGGCCCTTGTTCATCATGGTGGCCGAATCCACGGTGATCTTGGGGCCCATCTGCCACGTGGGGTGGCGCAGGACCTGCTCGGGGGAAGCCCCCTCCAGATCCTCCAGGGGGCAATCCCTCAAGGCCCCGCCCGAAGCCGTGAGGAGGACGCGGAGGATGTGCTTGGCGCTCTCGCCCCGGGAGCACTGGTACACCGCGCAGTGCTCGCTGTCCACGGGGAGGATCTCGGCCCCCGACCGCCGCGCCCCGTCCATGACGAGGCGCCCCGCCATGACGAGGGCCTCCTTGTTGGCCAGGGCCACGCGCTTGCCCTTCTGGACGGCCTTGAAGGTGGGAGCGAGGCCTTCGGCGCCCACGATGGCGGCGATCACGGTGCGGGCGTCGGGCGCGTCGGCCACCACCGTGTTCCCGTGGGGACCGTAGGCCACTTCCAGGCGAGGGAAACGCGCCCTGATCCTCCGGGCATCCTCGCCGGAGGCGACGGAGACGACGGACGGCGAGAACTCCTGGATCTGCTCCATGAGGCGGTCGGCCCGGCGGCCCGCGGCGAGCCCCACCACGTGAAAGGACTCCCTCAGTTCGCGCAGGACCCTGAGGGCCGTCTCGCCGACGCTCCCCGTGGAGCCGAGGATGACGACGCCCTGGCTCATGCGAGGATGGCCTGGTGGTAGTAGAAGAGGATGGGGCCGTTGAAGAAGACGCTGTCGAGCCGGTCCAGGACGCCTCCGTGACCGGGCAGGAGCCCGGACGAGTCCTTCACGCCCGCCTTCCGCTTGAGGGCCGACTCGAACAGGTCGCCCATCATGCCAAAGACCGGGAAGATCAGGCCCAGGACCGCCACGTCCACCCATTCCAGCGCGGCCAGGCCGAGAACCTTGCCGACGGCGACTCCGAGGAGCCCACCCGCCACGTTCGCGGCGGCGCCTTCCCAGGTCTTCTTGGGAGAAACGCGCTCGTTGAGCTTGTGCTTCCCGAAGGCCTTGCCGACGTAGTAGGCCAGGGAGTCGCCCGGCCAGACGCCCAGGGCGAGGAGGAAGACCAGCCCCACGCCGCCGCGCTCCAGGCGCAGGCGGAGGATGTAGGCCAGCAGGAAGCCCACGTAGAGGGCCCCGAAGAGGGTCACGGACGCCGAAACGAGGGTCTTTCCCAGATCGGCGCGGCGGAAGAGGCCCAGGATCAGGAGGATGAGCAGGCCGGCCGCGAGCACTTCGTCCACCGTGAAGACGTCGGGCCAGGCCACGGGGAGCAGGAAGGCCGCCGCCAGGAGAGCGAGGGTCTTCCGGAAGGGCTCCAGCTCGGTGGCCTGGGCGATGCGCCCGAGCTCCCAGCCCGCAAGCAGGATGGCGACGGCCACGAAAGCCCCGAAGAAGCCGGGGTGGGGAGCAAGCAGACTCCCGAGGAAGAGGGGGATCAGCACGAGCGCCGTAAGGATGCGCTTCACCGGGGCCTCGCCTTTCCCGAAGGGCCTCGGGCGGCCGCCCCCGAAACGCCGCCGTAACGCCTGTCCCGCCTCTGGAAGTCCAGCACCGCCTCGTAGAAGTGCTGCTCCCGGAAGTCCGGCCAGAGGACGTCGAGGATGACCAGTTCGGCGTAGGCGATTTGCCAGAGCAGAAAATTGCTGATCCGGTACTCCCCGCTCGTGCGGATGAGCAGGTCCGGGTCCGGGAGGTCGGGGGCGTAGAGGTGGCGCCCCAGCTCCTCGGGCTGGACGGGCCCGCCGTTTCCGGCCGCCAACCTCTCCTTGAGGAGGGCGCCGCAGGCGTCCGCGATCTCCGTCCGGCCGCCGTAGGAGAGGGCCAGGGTGAGGGTCCACTTGCCGTCGCGGGTCTTCTCCTCGAGATCGCGGATGAGCTTCTGGTTGCGGGCGGGCAGATCCTCGAGGCGCCCGATGGTCCGCAAGCGGATCCCGTTTTCGAGGAGGCGGTGGGCCTCGTCGGTGAGGAACTTGTGGAGGAGGCGGAAGAGGGCGTGGACCTCGGGCTGGGGCCGCTTCCAGTTCTCCATGGAGAAGGCGTAGAGGGTGAGGTTCCGGACGCCAAGGTTGGAGGCCGCCGTGACGGCGTCCTTCACGGCCTCGATGCCCGCCTTGTGACCCTCGATGCGGGGCAGGCCCCTCGCCGTGGCCCAGCGCCCGTTCCCATCCATGATGATGGCCACGTGCCCGGGGATGTTTTGGGGGTCCACGAGCCTGAGCAGCGGATGGGGCTCTTTTTCGGACGGAGCGGGTCCGTGGGCCATGGCCTTCCTTCCTCGAAAGACCTTACCACGAAAGGGCTAGGCCCGCAACGCGCGAGGGATCGCGGTCCGACGTCCCATCGGGACCGGCCGTCAGGGGCAGGAGGGGGCGCTGCGGGGAGCGCCGTCGGAGCGGGTCCCGAGGGAAGCGCCGCAGGCGTTCCGGGACCGGACGAGGTAATAGGCCACGCCCGACGGCGCGTCCCCGTCGGAAGCCGTGAGGGCCGCCGTTCCGGAGGCGACGCAGACGGCGGCCGAGAAATCCGCCGGATCGGCGCTCCGAAGGAGGTCGTAGACGACCTCCGTGCCGCCGGGGGCCGAGGGCGCCTGCCAGGAGAGAACCGTGGTCCCCGCCCACGAGAGGGTCAGGTTTCGGGCCTCGCTGGGCGCGCTGTAGGCCGAGCCGTCGGCGGGGGCGCAGTCCGCGAGGTTTCCCGAGCCGTCGCCGTCGCTGTCGAGGGTGAAGAGGCGCTGGGCGTCCACGATGCCGTGGCCGAAGGTGTTGTTGGGGATGGAGGATCCGGGGACGCCGCCGCAGGTCTGGGTGGAGGTCTTTGGGTCCGCCGTGGAGGCCAGGAGGAATTCCACGGCGTCCACGTCGCCCTTGAGGTCGGGGCGCGCCGAGAGGAGGAGGGCCACCACGCCCGCCACGTGGGGCCCCGCCATGCTCGTGCCGCTTAAGGTGGCGTACGTGCTCGTCGGGTAGGAGGAGCGCACCGAGGTGCCCGGGGCCGTCACGTCGGGCTTGAGGCGGTTGCTCCCGTCCACGGTGACAGGGCCGCGGCTGCTGGAGGTTGCGATGGCGTCGGTGCCCGTCGTGTTGCCCACGGAGAAGGCGGCGTCGTAGATCGCCGGAGGATCCGCCACGCTCCCGCAGGAACTTCCGGAGTTGCCCGCAGACGCCACCACCACGATGCCCGCCGCCCGGGCGCTCTCCACCACGGCCTTCAATATGTCCGGGTAGGTGCATCCCTCGGAGTACGGACAGCCCCAGGAGTTGTTGATGACGTCGGGGGCGAGGCTCGGATCTGCGTTTTCGCCGTCGAGGTCCGTGGGGGCCAAGAACCACTGGAAGCACTCCGTGTAGGTGGCGGGTGTGCCGTTGCCCCGGTCCATGTTGCGGCAGCCGATCCACACGGCCCCCGGCGCCACGCCGATCTGGTTGCTTCCCCCGTCGTCCCCGACCATGGTGCCCATGGTGTGGGTCCCGTGGCCATGATCGTCGCAGGGCACGAGGGAATCGGCGCCGCAGGACCCACCGCCCGAGTGGATGGCGTCGTGCCAGTTGAAATCGTGGTCCGCCGTCGTCCCGTTCCAGCCCCGGTAGTGGGGCCTCAAGGCCGGGTGGTTCCACTGGTAGCCCGTGTCCTGCCCGGCCACCACCACGCCCCGGCCCGTGTAGCCCAGGCCCCAGGCGTAGGGGGCGTTGACGCGCGAGACGCCCCACTCCACGGCCAGGGGCTCGCGGCCCGCCGCCTCCTCTTCGGGCAGTCGGGCGCCCACGTGGGGGTTCGGAACGATCCGGTCCACTTCCGCCCGCGAGGCCGCGGCCGACAGCGCGTCGAGGCCGCCCCGGACCCAGACCATGTTGGCGATCCAGAAGGGCCGCACCTCCGCCCCGAGGCCCGCCAGTTCCGCGAGCAAGGGCCCCTGGCTCCTCTCCGCCGTCTCCCTCAGGCGCTCCACCACGAAGCGTCCCTTCTCCTCCTTTGTGCGGAGTGTCCGCGCCGCCGACAGGTCAGCCTGCTCTTTCATGAGGACGAGGAATTCGGCCGATCCCGCCTCGGCCTCGCGAAGGACCGCGGGGTCCACCTTCTCCGACGGCCACGCCCCCCCCGGAGATCCGGCGCCAACCCCGAGGGCCCACAGGCCGACAACGAGAACCGCCGCCGCGCGCTTCATCCGCCGCCTCCCATTAGAGAATGGCGTTTCACGCCCCGGTTGGCAAGGGAGGTATGGGGGATGGGGATTTGAGATTTCGGATTTGGGACTGGGGATTTGGGAAATCGGATTGGAGAAGAACGGAAGGTGACGGCTTCGGGTGGGTAGGGCGGAATCAGGAACACAAAGAACCGGCGAGTCCGCGGGGGGGCAAGGGTAAGGACGTGGGACAAACGACTGCAACGGCGGGAAACGTGGAAATGAGCGAGAGGGCGGCCGCGAAGGCCCGCCCCCGGTCGAATCCGCCGCCGAACGGGCCTCTCGTTCGGAGGTGTGTCAGGAGACTTCGTACTTCTTCCGGCCCTCGATGTAGAGGTCGCCTCCGTGGCAGTCGGTGACGACCACCAGGGGCATGTCCTCCACCTCGAGTCGCCGAACCGCCTCGGGGCCCAGGTCCTCGTACGCAATGACGTCGCACTTCTTGATGCACTTGGCGATGAGGGCCGCGGCCCCGCCCGTGGCGCCCAGGTAGACCACCTTGTGCTTCGCCATGGCTTCCTTCACGGCGTCGCTTCGCTTGCCCTTGGCGATCATGCCCTTCATGCCGATCTCCATGAGCCGCGGGGCGTAGGGGTCCATGCGGTAGGCCGTCGTGGGACCCGCCGAGCCGATGACGTTTCCCGGCTTGGTGGGGCTCGGACCGACGTAGTAGACCAGGGAACCCTTGATGTCGAAGGGCAGGGGCTGGCCCTTGTCGAGGCCCTCGATCATGCGCTTGTGGGCGGCGTCCCGGGCCGTGTAGATCACGCCCGAGAGGCGGACGCTGTCGCCGATCCGGAGCTTCTCCACATCCCCGTCCGTGAGGGGCGTCTTCAACGTGTATTCGGCCATCTTCCGCTCCTCAGAGTTCCACTTCGCCGTGCCGGTCGGCGTGGCAGTTCACGTTCACGGCCACCGGCAGGGCCACGAGGTGGCAGGGGTAGACCTCGATGTTGACCCCCAGAACCGTCACCGTGCCGCCGTACCCCATGGGCCCGATGCCCAGCTTGTTCAGGCTGACCTTCAGTTCGTCCTCCAGGGCCGCGTAAAAGGGATCGGGGTTCCGGTGGAAGGGCGAGCGCATGGCGGCCTTCTTCGAAAGAATGCAGGATTTCTCGAAGGTGCCCCCGAGGCCCACGCCGATGACCAGGGGCGGGCAGGCGTTGGCGCCGCCCGCGGACACCGTTTCGAGGACGAACCGCTTGACCCCCTCAAGGCCGTCGGCGGGCTTGAGCATGGCCTGCTTGGACATGTTCTCGCTCCCGCCTCCCTTGGCGCCGAAGGTCAGTCGGATCTTGTCCCCGGGGACCACCTCGTAGTGGATCACGGCCGGCGTGTTGTCCCCGGTGTTCTTGCGCTGGATGGGGTCGTTCAGGATGGACTTGCGCAGGTACCCTTCCCCGTAGGCCTTCCGGATGCCCGCGTGGATGGCCTCCGTGAGGTTCCCCTCCACGCGCACGTCCTGCCCCACTTCGGCAAAGACGACGGCGAACCCCGTGTCCTGGCAGTAGGGCACGCATTCCTGGCGGGCGATGCGCGCGTTCTCCTGAATCTGGCGGATGACCTCCCGCCCGGCCTCGGACTTCTCCTGCGCAAGGGCCTCGTCGAAGGCCTTGAGCATGTCCGCGCCGATGTCGAAATTGGCGTTCATGGCCACCCTGGCCAGGGCCTCGGTGACCTCCTGAGCCTTCACCGTCCTCATGGGCCTCCCCCGTGCAGTGGAGGGCCCGGATCTCCAGGCCCCCGAAGGGTGGATGATACCCCCCACGGACCTCCGGTGACAAGTGCCGTCCTTGTCCCGCACAGGCCCCGTGTGGTGGTATACTCGGCTCAACGAGTCCGGCGGGGCCACGGCGTAGGTACGCCGCGGGACCGCTGGGGGGCGGAACCCAGAGGCACACTGAAAGGAGATGGGCACATGCTGAACAAGATCGGTCTCATCGGCGGTGGGTTCATCGGCGGCGTTCTCACCCAGGAGATCGCCCAGCGGAGGCTCGCCCGGGAAGTGGGTTTGGTGGATCCGGCGCCCATGGCGGGCCCAAACGATCCTCCCGAGCGCCAGGAGGTGCTCAAGAAGCAGTCGGTGGCCATCGGCAAGTGCCTGGACATCGCCGAGGGCCTGCCCACGATCAGCCGCGACATCAAGCTCGTCGGCTCCAAGGACTATTCGGCCCTGGCCGGGGCGGAGATGGTCATCAACACCGCCGGCGTGCCCCGCAAGGCCCGCCCGGACGGGACCTTCCCGAGCCGCGAGGAGCTTCTCGCCATCAACCTCAAGGTCACCATCGAGGTGGCCAAGGGCATCCAGCAGTACTGCCCCAACGCGATGATCATCTCCATCGCCAACCCCCTGGACGCCATCGTCTACACCCTCGACAAGCGGCTGGCGCCGCCCAAGAGCAAGCTTTTCGGCATGGCGGGCGTGCTCGACTCGGGCCGCTACTGCTATTTCGTGGCCGAGGCGGCCAAGGTGTCGGTGGAGAACGTGAACGCCATCGTCCTCGGAGGCCACGGGGACGACATGGTTCCGGTGCGCAGCTCCTGCCTCATCGCCGGCATCCCGGTCACCAAGTTCCTCGACGCCGACACCCTCGCCAAGATCGAGGCGCGCACCCGCAAGGCCGGCGGCGAGGTCGTGGGCCTGCTGGGCTTCGGTTCGGCCTTCGTGTCCCCCGCCTGGGCCGCGCTCGAAATGGCCGAGGCGGTGATCTACGACAAGCGCAAGATCCTGCCCGTCTGCGCCAAGCTCGAAGGGGAGTACGGTGTCAACGGCCTCTTCGTGGGCGTTCCGGCCATCATCGGAAAGAACGGCGTGGAGAAGGTGATCGAGCTGGACCTCACGCCCGAAGAAAAGGCCGCCCTCGCCAAATCGGTGGACGGCGTCAAGAAGACCTGCGACGAGGCCGATGGGATGCTCAAGAGCCTGTAATTCCGGGCCCGCCTCGCCACTCATCCAGGGCTCCCCGCCTCGGCGGGGAGCCCTTTTCATGCCGGGCGCGCTGGCGAACGACCGGCGGACGGCTCGAGCGCGGGGCGGAAGGCCGGTCTCGGGGCCTCCCCCGAATCCCCTCTCCGGGCGGCTCGCCCCCCGAATCGGGCCCTTCGGCCCGCGAGAGCGGCCCTCGGCCCCGGGATGCGCGCAATCTTTCCCTTTCTGCTAGAATCCCCCCTTCGCGGCGCCGGCGGTAGAACCGGAACCGCGCCAACCGAGGAGGCACCGATGCGGAGAGCGGGAAGGGCGCTGGTCGCGGCGCTCGTTCTGGCGGTTTGGAGCGGGCTGGCCTGGAGGGCGGCCGAGTACGGCCCCACCTTCGAGAAGCTCAAGGGGGTGACGGCCGAAAAATACCCCGGGGCGGACGCGGTGGTCGTTTCGGACGAAACCCGCGTGGACGTGGAAGACTCGGGGTTGAGCCACGTGAACCGCACCCAACTCATCAAGGTGCTCACGGAGAAGGGGGCGGCCGAATGCGCCACCCTGAGGTTCGACTACGATCCGGCCTCCTCCTACGCCGAGGTCAAGAGCCTCACCGTTTTTCGAAGGGACGGGAGGCCGGAAGAAGTGCCCGCGGGGCGTGTCCATGACCTGCCCCAGCCCCAGTACATGATCTACTGGGGCCCCAGGATGAAGGTGGCCAGCGTGCCCAAGCTTCACCCGGGCGACGCCGTGGAGATCAAGACTTACTCCAAGGGCTTCGTCATCGCCTACCTGCGCGATCAGGTTTCGCAGGACGACGAGCGTTACATCCCTCCCATGCGCGGTCACTACTACGACGTGGTGCTCTTCCAGGGGGACCGGCCCATCGTGCGCAAGAGCTACACCATCGTCCTTCCCAAGGACAAGCCCATCCGGGCCCGCGTCTACAACGGCGAATTGGGCCACGAGGCGGGCTTCGACGAGAAGACCCTGTCCTACACGTGGTGGAAGGAGAACGTCCCCGCCGCCGAGCGCGAGCCGCGCATGGTGGAGGACACGGACGCCTTCCCCAAGCTGGTGCTCGCGACGGTCATGGACTGGCCCGAGAAGAGCCGGTGGTTCTACCACGTGAACGAGGACGTGGACACCTTCGCGTATGACGAAGCCATCCTCGCCAAGACCCAGGAGATCATTCGCGGCCTGAAGACCGACGACGAAAAGAGGCTCGCGCTCCTGGCGTGGGTGGCGCGGCAGATCCGCTACAGCGGCATCAGCATGGGCAAGGGCGAAGGCTACACCCTTCACCCGGGCAAGATGGACTTCAACGACCGGGCGGGCGTCTGCAAGGACATCGCCGGCATGCTGGTCACCATGTTCCGCGCGGCGGGGTTCAAGAACACGTTCCCCGCCATGACCATGGCCGGGGCCCGCGTGGAGGATATTCCGGCGGACCAGTTCAACCACTGCGTCGTGGCCACGGAAATCGCGCCCAACCAGTACAAACTCTACGACCCGACCTGGTGCCCCTTCAGCCGGGAGGTCTGGTCCTCCGCCGAGAGGCCCCAGAACTACGTCATCGGCTCTCCCCGCGGCGAGGTCCTCATGGAGACGCCTCCGGCCGACGCTTCGGAGAACTTCATCCGAGTCGTCTCCACGGGTTCGATCAACGAGAAGGGCGACCTCGACACTACCCTCTCCATTTCGGGGGGCGCCTACAGCGAGACCAACCTGGTCTGGCTGGTCGTGAACAGCCCCGCCGCCGAGGTCCGCTCCAACCTCGAGAAGTTCGTGGCGGCCATTTCCCCCGCCGCGCGCCTCGTGGACTACTCCTACACGGACCCCATCGACGTGACGAAGCCCTTCCGGATGAGCCTCCGCGTGGAGGCCCCCGGGTACGCCATGGTCACCGGAAAGGAGATGATCCTCACCCCTCCCCTGGCCCGCAACATCCTCCAGAGCCCGAGGCTCACGGATTTCCTGCTGGCCGTGAAGGGCAAGGAGCGCAAGTACGACATCTTTCTGAGGGCCACTCGCGAGTTCCTTTTCGAGGAGCGTCTGGCCCTTCCCAAGGGCTACGGCCTCAAGTCCGCCCCCGAGGTGAAGGCCGTGGAGTCCCCCTCGGCGGACTTCTCTGCGTCCCTTGCGGTGGAGAACGGCGCTCTCGTCCTTAGAGAGAGGCTCGCCGTCAAGAAGAAGATCGTTCCCGCCGCGGAGTACCCGGGTCTGAGGGACGCCGTGGAGGCTGTCAACGGGCTGTCCAAGGCCCTGGTGGTGGTGGGGAAATGAACGGCGAGGAGAGATCGAGAGCTGGAAAGCCGGAGAGAGAGATGAAAAGAACGCTTCTGATCGCCACGCTGTTCGCCGCGGTCCTTCCCCTCTGGGCGGCCGGGCTTCCGCCGCAGTACGCCGCCACCCCCACCGCCAAGGAATACCCCTCGGCGGACGTCCTCGTCCTCTCGGAAAAGATCGCCTTCACCCTCCATCCCGACGGCCGGGTGGAGAAGTCCGTCTCCCTGCGCGAGAAGATGCTGACCTACCAGGGCATGGACGACGCGGGAGACCCTTACGTCGCCTTCCACAAGGAGCTTCAGGACCTCTCGGTGACCCGGTGCCGGACCTACACGCCGGAAGGCCTCACGGTGGACGCCAAACCCAACTCCTTCAACGAGCGGACCCCCTTCGCCCTCGAGAAGGCGCCGGCCTACGCCCTCTGGCGGGAGATGGTCATCACGAAGGTGGGCCTCGACGTGAACGCCGTGGTGGAATTGGATTACACCGTCGCCGACCGCAAGCCCTGGCGCCGGTTCTTCGAAGGGGCCGTGGTCCTCCAGAACGACCGGCCCGCCCTGGTGCGGGAGGTTTCCCTGACGGTCCCCGAAGGCATGGAGGTCCACGCCCGCCTCTTCGGCGCCGAAGCCTCCCCCTCCGTCACCCGAGCCTCCGGAGCGGAAACGACCACGTGGACCCTCTCCAACGTCCCCGCCGTCCCCCCCAGCGAACTGCATCACGGAGCCGACGGGTTCCTCCCCACCCTCGTCTTCTCCACGTGCCCGGATTGGGGCCACCAGAACAGCATCCTTTCGAGGCTGGTCGCGAAGGCCGCCGCGGCATCCTCCCCCGCCCTGGACGCCAAGGTGGACGAACTCCTGCGGAACGTCCAGGGCGGCTTCGAGCGGGCCCTCAAGCTTCATGCCTACGTGGCCGAGTCCATCAACAACGTATCGTGGCCGCTGGCCGCCTTCGACCACGAGCCTCGCGCCGCCGCCGACACCTTCGACGCCGGGTACGGACACGCCCTCGACAAGGCCGTCCTCCTTCAGTCCATGCTCACTCGCGCCGGCCTTCAGGCCGCCATCGCCCTCGGATACCCGGCCGTTCCGGGCGGGCTCGATCCTGCCCCGGTGCCCTCCCTGGCTCTGATGGACAGGCCGATCCTCCGCGTGGAAATGGGCCAAAGCCCCCTGTGGCTGGATCCCACCGCCCCCCTCTCGGAACGCTCCCAGAGGGAGCTGGCCGGGCTCAAGGGACTGCCCCTGGTGGCCGGCATCGGGGAGCTTCACACCCTGGACTACCCCGGTACGGACCTCCTTTGGGCCAATCTCGACGTCAAGGTCGCTTCAGACCTTTCGCTGTCCGGCGAAGGCACCGTCCTCTTCTCGGGACGGTACAGCCCCTTTTACGCCGTTCAGGGATCGGCGGAGGACCAGAAGGCGGTCCTGTCGGCCCTCCTTTCCTCCGTGTTGCCCGGAGCGGAGGTGGCGAAGTCCGACGTGGTACGTCTGGAGCCCGGCCAGGTGGTCATCAAGACCTCCTTCACCGCCCCTTCTCCGTCGGCCTCCGGAGCCAAAGCGCTCGCCCTCGGGGTGCCCAAGCCGTCCCTTTTGGCTGCTTTCGCCAACAGCCACGTGAGCCGGAGATCCCTCCCCACCGTCCTGCCCCACGCGGGCCGGGAGCACGTGACGGTGACCTTCACCCTTCCCGAGGGCCTCCGGCCTCTCTACGTGCCCCCGCCCACCGAGATCCGGAACCGGGCGGGCTCCTTCCATCGGGCCTTCCAATCCTCCGAGAAGGGCCTCGCCTACGAATGGAAAGCCGAACTCTCGGGTGCCGTGGTGGCCCCCGACGCCTACGGGGATCTGAAGGCGCTCTTTGCGGGCGCCCACAATCCTGCGGGCCGCACCGTGGTCTGGTCGGCAAAACCCTGATCCGCGGCAACGGCTGAACGCGGCGGGCGGTCCTTTTGGACCGCCCGTTTCGTTTCAGTCACCCTCACGGGTTCCACCACTCGATCCGTCGAACCATCGGCGCCCCACCGCAACGGCGACGGCAAACCGCCGGGGGGGAATCGGGCCCGCTAGAGCCTCGAAGCGCCTCTGGCCCTCGGCGGCGGCCCGTTCGAAGGCGCAGTGAAAGGGTGGGGGGCCGCTCCCCTCCCGCCCATTGGCGTAGAGGAAGCGGGTCGCGGGGCAAGAGCGGCAGTGGGGCGTTGCAGGACAGCTTCCGCACGATCCGGCCGAGGCCCCATCCCAGGTCCTGGGCGCAAGGACAGACGAGGTCAGGGCCGCCGAGCGCGCATCCACAAGACGATCCCAAACCGCCGGCGAATCCGCTGGCCCCAGGCGCACCGCAGGCTCGAACCTTTGGAACATGGCCGGGTCGCGAACAAGAGAGGTCGCGAAGAGAGGGCAGGTCCAAGCCACCCCCCAAGGGTCCACGAAAAGGGACTCACCGCTCAATGTGTTGCAGGAGGGCTCCACCCTTTCCCGAAGGCCCGCTCCGTCCCCCTGAGGCCGCAGAAATTCCAGGGGAATGCTTCCCGCCTCCTCGTACCGCCGCGCCGCATCCCATGCCGCCTCCTCCACCTGCCGGAAGAGGAGGGGTTCGTCCCCGGGACTCCAGCGGCGGTCCGCACCCGCCGCGGTCTGGAAGCGGATCTCCGATACGCCGGTGTCCATGAGCCTCCGGCATGATTCGGCGAGATGTGGAACCGTCTCCGGCACCAGTACGGCCGAGATCCGGACCCTCCGGCGGAAGTAGGCGGGATGGTTCTTCCGGATGGATCCGAGGATGCTCACGAGGAGCTCGCCGCTCCCCGGAGCGCGGAGGTCCTGCGCCCCCGAAACGCCGTCGAAGCTCAGGGCCAGTGTGACCTCAAATTCCACGAGCCGGTCCAGGAGGGTCCCGTCCAAGAAGAGCCCGTTGGTGGCGAGGACGCACTCGGATTCGGAGCCCGCGAAGGTCCGGAATCGCTCCGCGCAAGCGAGGGCGAGTTCCCGGGACAGGAGGGGTTCGCCCCCCGTGAGCTCGAGCCGGAAGGGAGGGGTTCCGCGTTCCT
Organism: Acidobacteriota bacterium; assembly: GCA_040752915.1. Classification (NCBI taxonomy): domain Bacteria; kingdom Pseudomonadati; phylum Acidobacteriota; species Acidobacteriota bacterium. Next base: position 9,736 of record JBFMHB010000005.1, on the reverse strand, counting down.
CCAGCATGCCGAGGGCGAGGCTCGCCGTACGAGGGTCCATGTCGCGGGACGCACGCCGCTGGTAGCAATACGCGCAACTCAGGTTGCACCGGGCCGTCAGGCCGAGGGAGAGCCCGCGGAAAGCGCTCCGCCCCGACCCGCCGCACTCAGCCCGTTTAGGCGCCGCCCCCGAAGGGGCCGCCGGACCTTCCATCCGTCCTCAGCCCTCCGGACGGATGGGTCCGAGGAGCACCGAACAGCAACTGAAGGGCATGCCCGGAAGGGGATTCGGAATCGGAACCTTCGCCAATACGAACTGTAGAAACTCCGCAAACGTCTCTGCGGTGGGTCCGTCGAGAGGCTCCTCCATTTTCCCCTCTTCCGCCAGCCGGAAGAGGATGTCCCTCAGGACCCGGTACCTCGGAAGGTCTTCGATCGGGGGGTGGACCTCCCGAAAGAAGAAGAGCGTACCGGCCACGTGGCAGGGTAGGACGGCTGACGGCATGGTCACCTCCTTGGATCCGTCTCCCAACAGGAGGGAGGCGCATCCCGAAACGTCAGAACGGCCGGTCCATCGCCTCGAGGACCCAGATGTCCCCCGAGGCGGCCGCTTCGTAGAACACCAGCAGGCGTCCGTCGGCCGATACCCCGCAATCCTGCGGCTCGCCCCCGGGCTCCGAGGGCCGAGTCTCAGGAACAGGGGCCAGGACACCCGTTTCCGGCGAGACAGCCCGAATCCCGGACTTCGCCCCGCCCCAGGTGCCCGTCACGAGGAGGCGACGGCCCGGGGCATCCCAGGCGACGAACCGGGCGCCCGCCTCGTAAGTCAGCCGCCTGGCCTCGCCGCCGCCCAACGGGCAGAGCCAGACGTCGCTGCTCCCGGCCGTCCCCGCGACGCAGGCGAGAGATTGTCCGTCCGGACTCCATGCGAATCCGAAGAGGCCGATGCCCAGGCGCGTGAGCCGCTCCCAGGATTCGCTCGCCCGCCCGTCCGTCACCGGGACGGCCCAGACTTCGTTTGACCCCGAGCGATCCGAAATGAAGGCCAGGAAGCGGCCGTCCGGCGACCACTCCGGAAGGAAATCGGAAGACCCCTCTCCGGTGACCCGGAACGACTCGCCCCCCACAGAGGGCAGCAGCCAGACGTCGCGCTTCCCTTCTTCAAGACGGTGGTAGGCGATCCACTTTCCGTCGGGAGAAAACGTCGGGTGGGAGCAGCTTCCCTTGGTTTCCGTCAGGCGCTCCGGTTCTCCCGCGGGACGGCCTCCGTCCAGCGGTACGCGCCAGAGATCGAAGCGCCCGCCCCGGTTGCTGGTGAAGACGAGGGACGTGCCGTCCGGCGAAAGGTCCGGCTCGTAGGCCTCCCGGCCTGGGCGGAGGGAGGTCCGGTCCCCGGTGGCGAGGTTCACCAGGACGAGGCCCCCGCGGTTGATGGAGGTGGAATAGGCCAGCCGACGGCCGTCGCGGGACAGGCTCGAAGCGACCTCGGAGCCGGCGCCCAGGGTGATGCGCTCTGTCCGCCCCGATCCGGTGGACACCCTCCAGATCGCAGATGTCCCCTCGCGCAGAGAAGTGAAATAGATGTGGTCGCCGTCGGGCGCCCAGCGGGGAAAGGTGTCGGGCGGATCGTCTCGGGTGAGGGCGCGGACCGGCCCACCGTCAAGAGGCAGAAGCCAGAGGTCATTGTGATCTTCGTAGCAGAGGACCCTTCCGTCCGGAGACCAGGACGGGTGGCGGTGGTCCCAGATCCCTCCACTCCCGTCCGAAAGGAGGCGGGCCTCGCCCGGGGCGTCCAGTGAGGCCACCCCGATACGGAGGAATCCATCTCTCCCTGCCCGAGTGAAGGCGAGGAGGGACCCGTCCGGCGAAACCGCCGGATCCTCGGCGTCCTTCAACAGGGAGACGGGAGCTCCCCCGAGGCGCCCAACCTTCCAGATCCCGGGCCGCCCTCCCCTCCACGAGACGAACGCCAGGGCCGACCCGTCAGGAAACCAGGCAGGGGAGCGGTTGGACTCTCCGTCGGCGGTGAGGCGCAGGGCGGGACCTCCACCGACGTCGGAGATCCACACGTCCCTCCTTCCGCCCGTCTCGGCGGCGTAGGCCACCGTCCGGCCGTCGGGTGAAAGGGCCGGTTCGGATTCCACGGAGGTCCCGGCCGTCACCTGCCGGGGTTGGACGGCCGGAGGCCCGTCCCCTCCACGCCCGAGCACGATCCAGAAAAGGACGGCGGAAACGCCCGAAAGGAGACCAATCCAAATGAGCAGACGGCGGCGCTGAAGAATGTTCCGCAAACCCGGACGGGAGTCCGGAGAGGCTTTTCCCGACAGCCTTTGGGCCAGGTCGCTGGCCCTCGAAGGACGATCCTTAGGACGCTTCTCGAGACACTGAAGGACCGCCAAGGACAGTGACTCCGGAATAGAGGAATCAAATGCACGCGGATCCGTGGCGGGCTCGCGAAGCAGGGCCGCGACAACCTCGGCCGGGGAGGGGCGCGCGAAGGCGTGACGCCCCGTGAGCATCTCGAAAAGGAGAAGCCCGACCGCAAAGAGGTCTGCCCTCGGATCCACGGGCTCCCCACGGAGCTGTTCCGGCGCCATGTACTGGTACGTGCCCAACAGGCCCCCTGGGGTGGTTCTGGCCCCCAGCGGGGCGGTCTCTTCGGAGGAGGTCCCGGGGCGCGGGGAAGGCTGGGTGGCAAGGCCGAAATCGAGGATCTTCACGTGCCCTTCCGGGCCGACGAAGATGTTCTCTGGCTTCAGGTCCCGGTGGACGACTCCCCGTGCGTGCGCCGCGCCAAGTCCCTTAAGGATTTGGAGCGCCGTGTTAACCGAGCGGTCGCGCCCAAAGGGCCCTCCGTCGAGGACGTCTCGGAGGGTCTTTCCCTCCAGGAGTTCAGTGACGGTGAAACGGAAGGGGCCGTCCTCCCCCACGTCGTATATCACGAGAAGGTTCGGGTGATTCAGGGAGGCCAGGATCCTCGCCTCACGCTCGAAGCGAGCCACGCGCTCCGCATCCTGTGAAAAGGCCCTTGGAAGGACCTTGAGCGCCACGTCCCGCCCCAGGCGGAGGTCCCGGGCGCGGAACACCTCGCCCATTCCACCCGCCCCGAGCAGGGCTTCGATGCGGTAATGGCCGAGAGAAACACCGGGGCGGATGCCGAAACCATCGTCCGACACGGCACCTCCTACCCTGCTTGGATCTCCAGGACACAAGGCCCTGGCCCGCAATGAATTCTGATCTCACAATGGGGCCACTCCCGCCGCTTGTCAACAGGAGGACCGGCCGGCCGCCGGGGTGGTGCCCGGGCGGCGGACTTTGATATGCTTTCCGCTTCCGCCGGAGGACCCCATGGGCGACACCCTAGCGATCGCGGGCAAGACATTCCGAAGCCGCCTGTTCCTGGGAACGGGCAAGTACCCGGACTACGAGACCATGGCGAAGGCACTGGAGGCCAGCGGGGCCGAGGTCGTCACGGTGGCCGTGCGGCGCGTCGAACTGGACCGGACCAAGGCCTCCCTCCTGGACTTCATCGACCCCAAGAAGTACTTCCTCCTTCCGAACACGGCGGGGTGCTACACGGCCGACGAGGCGATCCGCACGGCCCGTCTGGGGCGCGAGGCGGGCATGTCCGAGTGGATCAAGCTGGAGGTCATCGGTGACGAGAAGACCCTGTTCCCCGACAACGCGGGCCTCCTCGAAGCCACCAAGGTCCTCGTCAAGGAGGGCTTCGTGGTCCTCCCGTACACCAACGACGACCTCGTCAACGCAAAGCGGCTGAGAGACGCGGGCGCCGCGGCGGTGATGCCCCTCGGGGCGCCCATCGGCTCGGGGATGGGCATCCAGAATCCCCACAACATCTCCATCATCAAGGAGTTCTTGGACGTTCCCGTGATCGTGGACGCGGGAGTGGGCACGGCGGGCGACGCGGTGCGGGCCATGGAGCTGGGCGTGGACGGCGTGCTGATGAACACGGGCGTGGCGGCGGCGAAGGATCCCGTCCTCATGGCCTCGGCCATGCGCAAGGCCGTGGAGGCGGGACGCGAGGCCTTCCGGGCGGGGCGCATCCCCATGAAGCGGTACGCCACGGCGTCCTCGCCCCTGGAGGGGCTTGTGAAATGAAAGGAAAGGGACTAAGGAACCAGGGGACTGGGGGACTGGGAAAAAGACCGCGCAAACGGGTGCTGTATCCTAGTCCCTGAGTCACTGAGTCCTGAGTCCCTCCCGACTCTGGAGGGAGATCATGGTGAATTTCGATCTATCGAAGGAACACCGCGAACTCGTTGAGAAGGCAAGGGACTTCGCGGACCGGGAGGTCCGGCCCGTGGCGAGGCGGTACGACGAGACCTGCGAATTCCCGTGGCCGGTTGTGCAGAAAGCGTACGACGAGGGCATCATCAACGGCGCCATCCCCAAGGAGTACGGGGGCGCCGGGCATTCCTCCTTCGAGGGGTGCCTGGCGAGCGAGGAGCTGGGCGCGGCTTGTTCGGGAATCGGCATCTGCATCGACGCCAACAACCTGGCCCTCACCCCCCTGCTCGTGGGGGGGAGCGACGCCCTCAAGAAGAAGATCTTCGGGCGGCTCGTGGAGGCCCGGGGCCTCGCGGCTTTCTGCCTCACGGAGCCCGAGGCGGGCTCCGATGCCGGGGCGGTGAAGACCACCGCCGTCCGGAAGGGTGACGTCTACCTCATCAACGGCCAGAAGCGCTTCATCACCAACGGAAAGCAGGCCATGTTCCACACGGTCTTTTGCAACACCGATCCCGGCCGGGGGGCCCGCGGGATGTCGGCCATCGTGGTGCCCGCCGACTCGCCGGGGGTGGTGATCGGCCGGGAACTGCCCAAGATGGGGCAGCGCGCCTCCTGCCAGGTGGAGATCGAGTACCACGACGTGGAGGTGCCCGCGGAGAACGTCATCGGCAAGGAGAACATGGGCTTTCTCATCGCCATGAAGACTTTCAACCGAACCCGCGCGGGGGTCGCCTCGGCGGCCGTGGGAATGGCCCGGGAGGCCTATGAAGTGGCCAAGAAATGGGCCCTGAACCGCCGCCAGTTCGGCCAGCCCATCGCCTCCTTCCAGGCCATCGGCTTCATGTTCGCGGAGATGCTGACCGAGATCACCGCCTCCCGTTTCCTCGTCTGGAACGCCGCCCTCCTGACGGACGCCGACAAGGAGGTGGGAACCTATTCGGCCATGGCCAAGTACTACGCCACCGACGTGGCCATGAAGGTGGCCACCGACTGCGTCCAGATCATGGGGGGCGACGGGTACTCCAAGGACTTCATCGTGGAGAAGATCATGCGGGACGCCAAGCTGTCCCAGATTTACGAGGGGACCAACCAGGTCCAGCGGCTGGTCATTTCGAAGAACACGCTCAAGTGAGCCGCCGGGCGCGGGGCACGGAACCAGAGGAGGCGGGGGGGACGGAAAGGGACGGAGAGGCATGAACTACCCGGTCTGGGACGTGGCCTTCGGGCGCTGGATCATCGCGCTGATCGCGGTCATCCACGTCTTCATCTCCCAGTTCGCCATCGGCGGCGGGCTCTTCATCGTCTGGATGGAGCACCGGGGTCGGGCCGCCGAGGATCCGGCCCTGAGGCAGTGGCTCAAGCGCTTCGCCCAGTTCTTCGCCTTCTGGACTCTGGTGGTGGGCGCGGTCACCGGCGTGGGCATCTGGTTCACCATCGGCCTCATCAGCCCCGAGGCAACCTCGGCGCTCATCCGAACCTTCGTGTGGGTCTGGGCCATCGAGTGGGTCTTCTTTCTCGTGGAAATCGTCAGCCTCCTGGTCTACGTCTACGGGTGGGAGGTCCTGCCGCGGAAGACGCACCTCGCCGTGGGCTGGATTTACTTCGCCTCAGCCTATCTGTCGCTCGTGGCCATCGACGGGATTCTGGCCTTCCAGCTCACGCCCGGGGCCTGGTTGGAGAAGCCCTCTCTCGCGGCGGCTTTTTTCAACCCCCACTTCCTCCCCTCGCTGTGTTTCCGGACGCTGCTGTGCCTGGTTCTGGCCGGGGCGTATGCCCTCGCCGCCGCCTCCTCCCTTTCGGACCGCATTCTCAAGGCCGAGGTGGCCAAGCCGGCGGCCCTCTGGGTGGCCCTTCCGGCCCTGCTCCTGCTGCCCTCGGCCTGGGGGGTGTTCCGCCTGCTCCCAGGGGACCGGCAGGACGTTCTTTGGGCATCTCCCTCCGTCCTTCACGCGGCCATCCTCCTCGGGGCCGCGCTCTTGCACCTCCTCCTCCTTTCCCTCCTTCTGGTGTACAGGCGCCCGCGCACCTTCGGGCGCCCCGCGGCCCTGATCCTCCTGCTCTTCGCATTCGTGGCCGTGGCGGCGACGGAATGGGCCAGAGAGGGGTTACGGAAGCCATTCCTGGTCCCGGGCTACGTGTACGCCAACCACGTGAGCGCCCCCGACTTGCCCCTCCTGAGGGAAAAGGGTCTCCTCGCTTCGTGGCCGTACGCCCGCCAGTCGTTCGTCGCCGGCCGTGAGGCCGAGGCGGGGGCGGAGATCTTCCGCGTCGCGTGCTCGGCTTGCCACGGGGTCTCTCGCGGGCCCCGCGCCCTGCGGCCCCGACTGTCTGGGCTCGACCTCGAGTACGCCGCCGCGCTGGTCTACCGGTCCGATTCCATGCGCGCCCCGATGCCGCCCTTTCCGGGCACGCAGGAGGAAGCACGGGCCGTCGCGGCCTTCCTCCTGGAGGGAACCCAACCCCGCGAACCCGAGGGCGGCGCCCAGGCCTTCGCCAGGCGCTGCGCCCCGTGCCATACCCTCCAGGGCTCCTTTCGTCCCCTCGCCCCCGCCTTCAAGGGCATGAGCCTCCGTGACGCCGCCGACCTCGTCGCTGCCATGGATTCGATCAACGAAAAGATGCCGCCGTGGACCGGTACCGACGCCGAATTGCAGATGCTGGCGGCGTTCCTGACCGGCCCCGGAGCGGGAGGCGCGCCGTGATGCCCGTCCCCTCTCCCGACCTTCTCCCCGCCCCGGGCCCCTACTGGCTCTTCAAGGCTCTCCTGTGGACGACCTTCCTCCTCCACCTGCTTTTCATGAACGCCACCTGGGGGGGCAGCCTCCTCCTGTCCGCCTTTCTCTTCAAGGGCCGGGAGAAACACCTCGAAGTGGCCAGGAGCCTCGCCGCCCTGCTCCCTTACGCTACGGCCATGGCCATCGTATTCGGGGTGGCGCCCCTCCTCTTCATCCAGGTGATCCACGGGCGCCTGTTCTACTCGGCCAGCATCCTTTTGGGCGCGCCTTTCCTGCTGGTCATCCCCGTTCTCCTGGCGGCGTACTCCCTCCTCTACCTTCTTCGCAGGAAGCTCTCCCAGGCATGGGGGCCCGGCCCATACGTGGCCCTGCTCGTCACGGCCCTCCTCGGTTACGTGGGCTTCGTGCAAGCCAACGTGTTCGCCCTCCTGACGGACCCGGAGAGGTTCCGCCAAAAGTACCTGGACCACCCGGCGGGCTTCCAGTTCAACCTGGCCGACTTCACGGTCCTGCCACGGTTCTTTCACGTTCTATTGGCCTCCGTGGCGCTCGCGGGGCTTTATGTGGCCATCCGTGGAGCCAAGCGCCTGCCCGCGGACCCGGAGGTCGGTCGCTGGCAATTCCGGAGCGGAACCACTTGGTTCGCGGGTGCGACCCTCGTGAACTTCGCCGTGGGGATCTGGTGGCTCCTGGTCCTGTCCCCGGAGTCCCTCCGGTCTCTGATGGGCGGCAGTCTCCTGGGCACGATTGCCTTCGCGGTGGGTCTGGCGGCGGGTCTCGGAGCCCTCGTTCTCTCCCTGCTGGGGATCAACTCGGTGAAGGCCGGCGCGTTTCTCCACGCCGCCGGGGGCTGTCTCGTCCTGACCATCCTCGCCATGGTGCTCATGCGGGACGTCACCCGCGAGGCGGCCCTCGCCGCCCAGTCTCCCGGACGCTCCGTCGAGATCCCCCAGTGGGGCGCCATTCTCCTGTTCCTTGTGCTCTTCGCGGGGGGAGTGGCCCTCTGCGCGTGGATGCTGGCCCGCCTGAGAAGGGCCACCGCGGAGGGCCAAACGGAGACGGCCCCGCGGCCGGGCCTCGGTGACTCGGGCCTTCACAAGGTGGACCCGGCCGAATCGGGCGTTCGAAAGCTCATTCCATCGGACTCCCAGCCGCTGAAGATACCCGGCCCTCCCTCGTCCGGAGTGCGGCGCCTCGACGACGAGGAGTAGGGTCCGCGGGCAAGGCGGGCGACGAACGGCGCGGTTCAGCGGCAGACAGCGGAGATTCCCATGAAGATCGACGTCTTCTCCGAAATCCAGAAGAAGTCCATCGAGTTCGTGGACCTCATGTACACCGACCTTCTGGGAGGCTGGCACCACCTCTCCCTCCCCGCCGAGCGGTTCACGGCGGCCACGGCGAAAGCGGGGGTGGGCGTGGACGGCTCGTCGGTCACGGGCTTCCGGAAGGTGAAGTCGGGCGACATGGTCCTCGTCCCCGACCTCTCCTCCACCTTCCTCCACCCCTTCGCCGATCGGCCCACCCTTTGCGTCATCGGCGACCTGGTGGACGTGGACGCCCACGAGGGCTTTTCCCGAGACCCGCGCTACGTGGCGCACAAGGCCGAGCGGCACCTCGCCAGGGTCCGGAGGGGTGAACACAGCCTCTGGCTTCCCGAGCTGGAGTTTTACCTGTTCGACGAGGTTCGGGTGTTCGGACGCCCGGGGCATAGCGGCTACAAGATCCTCTCCAGAGAAGCCGGCGCGCCCGACGGATCCCCCCGCGTGCCGGAACACGAGCCGCGCAGGAAGGGCTACCACGCCGCCTCCCCCGAAGACCGGTTCGAGGACGTTCGCGCGGAGATGTGCGCCCGGCTCGCCGCCGTGGGAATCCCCGTGAAGTACCACCACCACGAGGTGGGCCCGGCGGGTCAGGTGGAAATCGAACTCAATTTCATGCCCCTGCTCAAGGCCGGGGACTCGGTGGCCCTCGCCAAATGGATCGTTCGCAACGTGGCCTTGAACTACGGCCTGGTGGCCACCTTCATGCCCAAACCGCTTTACGGAGAAGCCGGTTCCGGGCTCCACTACCACCAGTACCTCACCGACGGGAAGACCTCCGCCTTTTACGCGGCCACGGGCAAGGGCCCCTTGAGCCGGACGGGCCTTCACTACGTGGGCGGACTCCTCCAGCACGGCAAGGCCCTGGCGGCCTTCACGAACCCCAGCACCAATTCTTACAAGCGGCTCGTTCCCGGCTTCGAGGCTCCCGTCCGTCTCACCTATTCCGTGGGCAACCGCACCGCCGCCATTCGGATCCCTGGGTACGCCAAGGCCCCGGACAGCGTTCGCATCGAGTACAGGCCGCCGGACGCGACCAGCAACAGCCACCTCGTGATCGCGGCCATGCTCATGGCCGGCCTGGACGGCATCAAGAGGAAACTGGACCCCGGATCTCCCCTCGGGAAGGACCTGTTCCACATGCCCCCCGAGGAGCTGAACGCCATTCCGGCCCTGCCCACCTCCCTCAACTGGGCCCTCGACGCCCTCGAGCGCGACCACGGCTTCCTTCTGGAAGGCGGCGTCTTCACCGAGGATCTCCTCGAAGCCTGGGTGGCCCTCAAGCGCCAGGAGGCCCGCGACTTCGCCGAGCGCCCCCACCCCCGGGAGTTCGAACTGTACCTGAACGCCTAGGCCCGAGGATCCCTGGAAGAGATCCCCGCCGCGCCGACCCCCGCCCGCCCGGCCCGGGTTGGCGCGGGGAACAGCCAAGCCTCCCTCCCATTGACACCCCCC
>JBFMHB010000004.1 GCA_040752915.1 Acidobacteriota bacterium | reverse complement strand
CGCCCACGGACTTTCCGACGAGGAACAGCTGGTGGCCGCGCTCCAGTCCAGCACCCAGCTGGCGGAACAGTTTCAAGAGGCCCACCAGCTCGGGCGTATGTACCAGGACCGCCTCGAGGAAATGACGCTCCTCTATCACATCGGCCGAGGCCTCGCGGGCGTTGATTCCACCGAGGCGGCCCTTCGGCTGGCCGGCACACTCATCCACGAGGCCCGGCCCGTCTGGAAGATCACGGTCTTCCTCCCGGGGGCCTCCGGTCCATCCCCCGTGGCGGCCTTCGGGTGCGAGGAGGACCCCCTCTGGCGCGTGGACGCTCCGGGGGCGGGGAACCTCGCCCTCGGCCTGCTCCAGAGCGGCGAGCGCATGAAGCTCGACAACCTCCGCGAGCGCCTCCAGCGTCTCCACGCCTCCCCCCTCCCCGACATCGGCGAGGCCCAGGCCGTCCCCGTAGGCCCCCCTGGCCGACCCGCCGGATACCTGCTCGTATACAGCGCAGCGGACCGGGGCTTCACGACGGAAGAGGAGCGGTTCTTCTCCCTGCTGGAACAGGTCGTGTCCCCGCGGATTCAATCGCTCCAGCTCATGGAGGATCTGGCGGCGGCCAACGAGAGGCTGGAGGTGAAGGTCCTCGAGCGGACCGCGGATCTCCAGGAGGCGCTGGAAAAGCTCAAGGAATTGGACCAGCTCAAGCGGGCCTTCCTGAACAACGTCTCCCACGAGATGAAAACGCCCCTGACCAACATCCGTTCCTACGCGGATCTCCTTCGCCGATACCCCAAGAAGCGGGAGGAGAACGCCGACGAGTACCTGGCCATCGTCGTGGACGAGTCGGTCCACCTCGAGAACCTGATCAACGACCTGCTGGCCTTCACGAAGGTCAAGGAGGCCCCCCGCGGGGAGGCGTGCGATCTCGTGGCCGTCCTCGAGGAGGTTCTCTCCGCCCTGGCCCCCCAGGCCGAGGCGCGGCACCTGACGGTTCAGGTCCAGAAGGAGAAGGACGTCCTTTTCTACGAGATGAACCGGGAGGACGCGGCGATCCTCTTCCGGCAGGTCCTGGACAATGCCGTCAAGTTCTCCCCCGAAGGCGTCAAGGTGAAAGTCTACCTTCTGCACGACTCCCGAAAGGTCATCTTCGCCGTCCGGGACTACGGGCCGGGGTTCCCCAAGGACCAGCGGGACCGGCTCCTGGAACCCTACGAGCCGGGCCGCCTTTCGGTGCCCAGCTACAAGTCCCCAGGCTTCGGAATGGGGCTCTTCCTCGTCCGGGAAGTCCTCTCCAAGTACAGGGGAGGCATCGCCATCGAAAACATGGAACCCGGCTCCAACGTCCTCGTGGAACTGCCGAAATAGAAGCGTTAGACGAGAGAAGTGAGACGTTGGACGAAAAACGGGAGAGGCAAAGGGGCGAGATGGCTGTTTCCCTGTCCCTCGGTGCCCTAATCCCCTACTCCCCTTGTACCCGGTCCCTCGGTCCCCCCATTCACGCGGGCTGTTTCTGGTGGGCGGGCTGGAAGAAGGGCGCGAACAGGCCCTTCTGGAAAGCCCGGTTGAAGGCCTCCACGACCTGGGGGTCGTACACGCTGACCTTCAAGTCGTTGATGCGGGCGGCCGCCTGGGCGGGCGTCATGGCCTTTTGGTAGGGGCGGTTCGTGGTCATGGCGTCGAAGGCGTCCGCCACCCCGATGATCCGCGCCAGGAGGGGGATGGACTGGCCTTTGAGGCCGTCCGGGTAGCCGCCACCCGCCCACTTCTCGTGGTGGAACCGGATCCCGGGGATGATGTCCCGCATCTGGGGAATGGACCCGAGGATCTGGGCCCCCTTGGGGGGATGGGTCTTCATGATCTCGAACTCCTCCGCCGTCAGGGCCCCGGGTTTCCTCAGGATGCGATCCTCGATGCCGATCTTGCCCACGTCGTGCAGGAGGGAGGCAATCTCCATGATCCGCATGGACCTCTCGTCCAGGCCGTATTCCTGGCCCACGATCATGGAGTAGGCCGACACCCGTTCGGAATGGCCGCGGGTGTAAGGATCCTTGGCGTCCAGGGCGTTGGCGATGGCGCGGATGGAGTCCATGAAGAGCTGCTGGGTCTCTTTCGCCGCCGCCTCGACCTTCTGGATGTACTCCTCGATCTCCCCGGCCATGGCGTTGAAGGCCCGGCCGAGTTCGCCGATTTCCGTGAGGCTCCGCACGTCGGCCCGCCGGGAGAAGTTTCCCCGAGCCAGGTCCCGGCTCACATCCACGAGGGTGGTGATGGGCCGGGTGATGAGCCGGGCCAGGTAGATCCCGATGACCAGGGCCCCCACGATGGAGAGGGCCACCCACCAGGTGGACTGGGCCTTCAACCGCACGATGGGGGCATAGTAGTTTTCCCGGTCCACCTCCGAGAAGAGGAGCCAGTCGTAGGTGGTGACCGGGGCGCAGGTGACCAGGAAGGTCCTCTTCTTTTCTCCCACGAGCTTGGTCACGTTGAAATTCACGGGGCTGGTGGGGAGAACCCCGGAAGAAAGGACCCTCTGGACCACGGGGTCCGAGGAGAGGTCCTGGGCCTGGGTCTGGTGGGCCCTCTCGGAGTGGAAGATCAGATGGCCCTCCGTATCGGTGACGTAGAGGGTGAATTCCCGGCTGTACACCTTCAGGCTGTCCTGGATGCCCTGGAGTAGAAAGACGGCCGTGATGGCCGCCACGGGCCGCCCCCCGGAGGAGACGGGGATGGTCACGGCCACCGCGGGTTCGGGAAGCCCCTTCAACGCGATGAGCTTGAGGAAGAAGATCCGGGAGAGGGTGGGCCGGCCGGTCCGGATGGCCTCCTCTCCGAGGGGAAGGACGTGGTTCGTCAGCTGGCCCTGCTCCTCGGGGAGGAGGCCGCGCCAGGGAGCCGTGAAGTGCCCGCCCTCGGCGTCCTGATAGGAGAGCAGGAGGGTGTCGTCGGCGAGGAACCGGCTCAGGATCCCGCGCTGGAGGAGGTCTTCGTACCGGGCCTTGTAGTCGGCGTCGTTGGCGAAGACCTCGAAGGAAGCCACCAGGTCCTGGAGGCGCCGGCGGTATTCGTCCATGAGGTTCTGGAGGTGGGCGGCCGCGGGCAGGGCCGTCTTGAGCTGGCGCTCCCTCAGGGATTCCTCGATCGTGTCCTTGCTGACCGAGATGGTCTTCCAGGCGAAGGAGACGAGGGGGACGACCACCAGGGCCAGAAGCAGGACGGAGAGAATCCAGAAGATGCCGATGGTTCGCCCGTTCCTCTCGCGGGACCCGCCGTCGTTCACGGCTCCTCCTCCACGCCGGGCGGATCCGCCGTCCGGCTTGAAACGAATTATACAACCGATCGGACTCGTATTTTCTTTCGACGGTTGACAGGGTTAGCCGCAGGGCTTTTAATCATGCCTGCCGGGACGCCGTCCGGAATGGCGCGCGATCCCCGGGCGTTGAGGCCGCCGTGAGACAGTACGCCCTGCTCCACACCATCCAGTGCCCCGCCGACCTCCGGGATCTTCCCGAGGATCAGCTTCCCCGGCTCTGCCAGGAGCTTCGGGAATACCTGGTGGAGGTGGTGTCCGGCATCGGCGGCCACCTTTCCAGCAGCCTCGGCGTCGTGGAATTGACCGTGGCCCTTCACTACACCCTGGACACCCCCCGCGACCTCCTCGTCTGGGACGTGGGTCACCAGGCTTACATTCACAAGATCCTCACGGGCCGCCGCGAGGCCCTCCGGTCGATCCGCCAGAAGGACGGCATTTCGGGCTTCCTCAAGCGGGAGGAAAGCCCCTATGACGCCTACGGGGCCGGCCACGCTTCCACGGCCCTCTCGGCGGCGCTGGGCATGGCGGCGGCCCGGGATCTGGCGGGGGAGAAGCGGCGCGTGGCCGCCGTGTTCGGGGACGGCGCCCTCACGGGCGGCATTTGCTACGAGGCCCTCAACAACGCGGGGGGAGGGGCCCGAAGACCCATCCTGGCCATTCTCAACGACAACCAGATGTCCATCTCCCCCAACGTGGGGGCCATCTCCAAGTACCTCAACAACTTCACCCAGACCCCCCTGTACCAGCGCTTCCGTCGCCGGGTGCGCGAGGGCCTCGAACGAATCCCCCGGTACGGGAAGCCCATGACCTTTCTGGCCCGCCGCCTGGAGGAAGGGGCGAGGGGAATCCTCACGCCGGGCGCCCTCTTCGAGGCCCTGGGCTTTGACTATTTCGGCCCCGTGGACGGCCACGATGTGCTGGGCCTGGTGAAGACCCTCCGGAACCTTCGGGACCTCGACCACCCGGTCCTTCTTCACGTTCTCACGGTGAAGGGCAAGGGCTACGCCCCCGCGGAGCAGTCTCCCGAGGGCTACCACGGGGTGAAGCCCTTCTGCCCGGACGAGGGGATCCAGCCCTCCCCGCCGGGCCAGCCCGTCTTCCAGGACGCCTTCGGGCAGAGCCTGGTTCAGCTCGCGCGCAAGGATGCGCGGGTCGTGGGAATCACGGCCGCCATGCCCACGGGAACGGGCATCGTCCCCTTCGCCGAGGCCTTCCCCGACCGGTTCTTCGACGTGGGGATCGCGGAGGAGCACGCCGTGATTTTCGCCTCGGGACTGGCGGTGCACGGGTTTCGCCCCGTGTGCGCCATCTACTCGACCTTCCTCCAGCGGGCCTACGACCCCGTGGTCCACGACGCGGCCATCCAGCACCTCCCGGTCCTCTTCTGTCTGGATCGCGCGGGGATCGCCGGAGAGGACGGCCCCACCCACCAGGGAGCCTTCGACATCGCCTACCTGCGCCACGTCCCGGGCCTGATCCTGGCCGCACCCAAGGACGGCAACGAACTGAGGGACCTCATGGCCACGGCCCTCGCCACGGAGGGCGCCCCCTTCGTTATCCGGTATCCCAAGGCCGCCGCCTCGCCCTTCGACCCGGAGGGCGAACCCCGACCGGTGCCCGTGGGAACCTGGGAGGTTCTCCGCGCCGGGACGGACGCCGCTGTCCTCGCCGTGGGCCCCTTGATCCGCGACGCCCTGAAGGCCGCCGAGGATCTGGCCGCCGAGGGCCTCTCCGTGGAAGTCGTGAACGCGAGGTTCGTCAAACCCCTCGACGAGGCCTATCTCTCCCAGAGCCTGCCGCGCTTCCCGCTGGCCCTCACGGTGGAGGAAGGCTCCCTGCAGGGCGGCTTCGGGAGCGCCGTACTCGAATGGAAGGAGGCGGCCGGCGTCGCCACCCGGGTTCTCCGACTGGGACTGCCCGACCGCTTCATCCCGCACGGACCGCGGGCGGTGCTCCTTGGGGAACTGGGGCTCTCGGCGGAGGGCCTCGCGAGGGCGCTTCGCTCCGCCCTCGCGGACCGTCCCCCCTCCCTTCGCCCCCTACGAGGGGGGGAAGCTCGCGGCTGATCCGACGGTCCCCTTCCTGGACGGATACGGCAAACCCTCCCCCGGATCGGCGCCACCCGGACTGGGCGCTCGGCCGCCCTGCCCGAGCCGGAGGCCTCCGTTTTCGCCTTCCCGCGCCCGTGCTATGCTCTTCTTTGCATTGGGCGGACGTGCTCGGGACGAAGCCCGTTTGAAACACGCGGTGTAAGGAGTTCGCATGCGCTGGTCATTTGCGTCGGGATCGGTGGAATCGCTGAAGGCCGAGGGCGTGGCCGTTGGGGTCTTCGAGGACCTGGATTTCTCGGTTCTCCCCTCCTCCTGGGCCCTCCCAGCGGCGGCCAAGCAACTTCGGTTCAAGGGCGGCGAGGGCGAGTCCTTCTTCGCCTTCGACCGCGTGGGCAAGCCGCCGAAGCACCTCCTGGTCCTCGGCCTGGGGAAGCGGGAATCCCTGGGGCCAACGACGCTCCGTGCCGCCGCCGCCCTGGCCGCCCGGCGCTTCCGCGAGCGCTACGTGGACTCCGCCGGCCTTCTCCTCCCCGTGGAGGGCGGCGCCCTCAAGGACCGCCGCCAGGCCGCCCGCGCCCTCGTGGAGGGGTTCCTCCTGGGGAACTCCGTCTTCACGGAGCTGCAGACGGAGACCGAAAAGCTCCCCAAGCCCCTTTCCCGAATGCAGTTTCTCGTCAAGCGCCGGGGGGAGGACCTGGACGGCGGGGGCGCCGTCGGTCAGGCCGTGGCCGAAGCCGTCCTCCTGGCCCGCGACCTCGTGAGCCGCCCCGCCAACCTTCTCACTCCCACACGCATGGCCGAGGAGGCCCGCAAGGTGGCCCAGGAGGGGGGCCTGACCCTCAAAGTTCTCGACCGCGCCGCCTGCGAAAAGCTCGGGATGGGCGCCTACCTGGCGGTGGCCCGAGGGTCCCGGAACGAGCCCAAGTTCATCCATCTCTCCTACCGGCCCAAAGGGGCCCGGTTCCGGCTGGGCCTGGTGGGCAAGGGCCTGACCTTCGACTCGGGCGGAATCTCCCTCAAACCCGCCGACGGCATGGGCGCCATGAAGAGCGACATGGCGGGATCCGCCGCCGTCCTGGGCGCCATGAAGGCCATCGCCTCCCTGAAGCCCCGCGTGGCCGTGGAGGCCGTCATGGCCATGTGCGAGAACATGCCCGGAGGGAACGCCTACCGGCCGGGCGACGTGGTGACGAGCCTGAGCGGGAAGACCATCGAAGTGCAGAACACGGACGCCGAAGGCCGCCTCACGCTCGCCGACGCCCTCACCTACATCCAGAGGCAGAAGGTGGACGCCCTCATCGATCTGGCCACCCTCACGGGCGCCTGCGTCGTGGCCCTGGGGCCGGACTTCTCGGGGGCCATGGGCAACGACCAGTCCCATGTGGACGCCGTCCTTTCCGCGGCCCGCGACTCGGGGGACGAGATCTGGCAGCTCCCCCTGCCCCCCGCCTACAACAAGTACATCAAGAGCGCCGTGGCGGACGTTTCCAACATGTCCCGGATCCGCTGGGGAGGCGCCCTCACCGCGGGCCTCTTCCTCCAGAAGTTCGTGGAGGAAAAGACGCCCTGGGTGCACCTGGACATCGCCGGGCCCGCCCTTCGGGACGACGACGGGCCCGACGCCAACAAGTCCGAGGGATCGGGCGTGGGCGTTCGGACCCTGGTCAATTTCGTCCTGGCCCGGGAAGCCTAGCCGCTCGGGGAGGCGGCGCCGGGGAGACTGCCGTGACCGGGAGAAACCCCGGGAAGGACGCCCGCAAGACGCTTTCTTGCGGCTCAGCGGCGGAGGAACCGCCTATATGAGGGCTCTGGAGTTGGTCCTCTGGGGCGTGGTTCTCTTCTGGGCCCTCGCCGCCCTCCACGCCGTCCTCAACGGCCTCCTCATTCCCCGGCTCCGGCGCACCGCGCCGGAAGGCGGCCTCCCCTTCCTCTCCGTGATCGTTCCGGCCCGCAACGAGGAGAAGGCCATCGCCCCGGCTCTCGAGGCGCTGTGCGACCAGGACCATCCGAATTTCGAGGTGGTCGTCGTGGACGACGGCTCCACGGACCGCACACCGGAGATCCTCGAGGGCCTCGCGCGGCGCCACACCAACCTCCGCGTCGTGAGGGGGGAGGAGCCGCCTCCGGGCTGGCTCGGGAAACCCAACGCCCAAAGGGTGGGGCTCGAAAACGCCCGAGGGGAGATCCTCCTCTTCGTGGACGCCGACGTGCGCTACGGCCCCGGCGTTCTCCGGAGGGCCGCCTCGGAGCTGGAAGCCCGCCGCCTGGACATGCTCCTCCTCCTCTCGACCCTGGAGGCCCGGGGACTGGAGCACGTCCTGATGAGCAACCTGGACGCCTTCACGCTGTACGTATCCCCCGCCTTCCTCGCCAACGTGCAGGCGCTGAAAGGCATCGCCTTCGGGGCCGGATCGGGAAACCTGGTCCGCAGGCGGGCGCTGGAAGCGTCCGGAGGGATCGAGGCCATCCGGGGCGAGGTCGTGGACGACGTGGCCATGGGAAGGCGGATCAAGGCCTCCGGCGGGCGGTTCCGCTTCGTCACGGCCTTCTCCGACGTGCGCGTGCGGATGTACGAAGGCCTGGGGTCCGCCGTGGAAGGGTTCACGAAAAACTACTTCGCCTTCTTCGGATTCAACCCTTTCCTGGGCGCTTTCCTGGAGGGCGGAAATCTCCTGGTCCACACCGCACCGGCCGGACTGCTCCTTCTCGCCCCGGCCCTCCACCTTCCCCCGCAGATCATGGCCCTGTCCGGCGCCAGCTTCGGCATCGGCCTCCTCCTCAACGCCGCCCTCTGCCTGTGGGCGGGCAAGCCTCTTTGGATCGCCCCGCTCTTTCCCCTGCGCCCCCTTTTCTGGTCCCTCATCTTGTTCCGCTCCGCCCGCCGCTACTACCGGAAGGGCATCGTGTGGCGAGGAAGGGAGTATGGAAAAGGTGAGTAGGTGAGTAGGTGAGTAGGTGAGTAAGTGAGTAAGTGAGTAGGTGAGTACGTGAGTAGGTGAGTAAGTAGGTAGGTGAGCAAATATGTCGGTGAGTTGGGGAGAGAGAGCCAACGGACGAAGGTCGGCCGGTACGCTTCCTCGACGGAACGGCGCGCGGCGGCAAGGGGATTCTTCTCTTCATCGCGGATTTCGCCTAGAATAACGGGAGGTTCGAGCCTGTTGGGACGGATGGGCCCCACGGGATTCCGGGGCCCGCCCGTCCGATAAGGAGACGTCCGTGTCCCTCGAGAAACCCCCCGTGCGCCTCGGCTCCCCCGCCGCCCTGGCGAGCGCCCCGCTGGTGGAGGCCCTGTACGAGCGGTACAAGGCCGAGCCGGAATCTCTGGACGAACACTGGCGCAGTTTCTTCCAGGGCTTCGAGCTGGCCATGTGCCCCCGCTCCTGCGTGGCGGCGGATCGCGCCCGGGCGCAGTCTCAGGTGGCGAGCCTCATCTTCGCCTACCGCAGCCGCGGCCACCTTCTGGCCAAGGTGGACCCCCTCGGCGATCCCGTGGACGATCACCCCGACCTCAGCCTGGACGCCTTCGGCCTGACGGAGGAGGACCTGGAACGCGTATTCGACACGGGCCACCTGGGAGGCCCCCAGCGGGCCACCTTGAAGGAGATCCTTCAGATCCTCAAGGAGACCTACTGCGGGAGCATCGGCCTGGAGTATCTCCACATCCAGGACGTGCGCGTCCGGCGCTGGCTCCAGGCGGAGATCGAGCCCGTCCGGGGACGCCCGAACTTCCCGCGCGAGAAGAAGCTGGAGATCCTCGAGCGGCTCATCGACGCCGAACTCTTCGAGACCTTCCTCCAGAGCCGGTACCCGGGCCAGAAGCGTTTTTCCCTCGAGGGGGCCGAATCCCTCATCCCGGCGATCCACGCGGTGGCGGAGATGGCGCCGGACCTGGGCGCGGAGGAGCTGGTCATGGGCATGGCCCACCGGGGCCGACTCAACGTCCTGGCCAACATCCTGGACAAGTCCTACTCCATGATCTTCTCGGAGTTCGAGGACATCGGCCTGCCCGACTCCGTGGGCGGCGACGGCGACGTGAAATACCACAGGGGGTTCTCCTCCACCCACGTGAACGCCTCGGGCAAGCCCCTCCACATCAGCCTCACGAGCAACCCGAGCCATCTCGAGGCCGTGGACCCCGTGGTCCTCGGGCGCGTGCGGGCCAAACAGCGCCGGAGGAACGACACCGTCGAGCGGAGGAAGGTGCTCCCCCTCCTCATCCACGGGGACGCGGCCTTCGCCGGCCAGGGGCTCGTGGCCGAAACGCTCAACCTCTCGGGTCTGCCGGGATACACCACGGGCGGAACGATCCACCTCATCGTCAACAACCAGATCGGATTCACGACCCTCCCCCGGGAGGGGCGCTCCACAACCTACGCCACCGACGTCGCCAAGATGATCGAGGCCCCGATCTTCCACGTGAACGGCGACGATCCGGAAGCCGTGGTCTTCGCCGCGGAACTCTGCCTCCGGTTCCGCCAGACCTTCGGCCGGGACGTCATCCTGGACATGGTCTGCTACCGCCGCCACGGGCACAACGAGGGGGACGAGCCCGCCTTCACCCAGCCCGTCCTCTACCGGAAGATCAAGGACCGGCCCTCGGTGCGCCGCCTGTATACCGAGCGGCTCATTCAGTGCTGCGACCTGGGACAGGAGGAGGCGGACCGGATCGCCGGGGCGTTCAAGGACCGGCTCCAGGCCGCCTTCGAGGCGGTCAAGGAGAAGGCCCCCTCCCGGGAGCGATTCGCCTTCCAGGACCGCTGGGCGGGCCTCGACGCGCCGTACAGCCACGCCCCGGTGGCGACGGGCGTCTCCCACGGCGTCCTCGTGGAGGTGGCCCGGGCCCTCACTCAGGTCCCCGAGGGCTTCGCCCTCAACCCGAAGGTGGCCCGGCGCCTGCCGGAGATCTTCAAGGCGGTGGCCGAGCGGGGGACCGTGGACTGGCCCACGGCCGAACTCCTGTCCTTCGGGAGCCTCCTCCACGAAGGCGTCCCCGTTCGCCTCTCGGGACAGGATAGCGCCCGCGGGACCTTCAGCCAGCGCCATGCGGTCTGGCAGGACATGAACACCCAGGAGCCCTACATTCCCCTGCGGAACATCCACTCCGGCCAGGCGCGCTTTTGCGTGTACAACAGCCTCCTGAGCGAGGCCGCGGTCCTGGGCTTCGATTACGGCTACTCCCTCGAAGAGCCCCACATGCTCGTCCTGTGGGAGGCTCAGTTCGGCGACTTCGCCAACGGAGCCCAGGTGATCATCGACCAGTTCATCGCTTCCTCCCTGTCCAAGTGGCAGAGGGCCTCGGGGATCGTCCTTCTTCTTCCCCACGGGTACGAGGGCCAGGGCCCCGAGCATTCGAGCGCCCACATGGAGCGCTACCTCCAGCTCTGCGCCGAGGACAACCTCCAGGTCGTGAACCTCACCACCCCCGCCCAGTACTTCCATGCCCTGCGGCGCCAGATGAAGCGGAACTTCCGCCGTCCCCTCGTGGTCATGGCGCCCAAGAGCCTCCTGAGGCACCCCCTCTGCGTCTCCCCGGTCCCCGACCTGACGTCGGACCGTTTCCACGAAGTCCTTCCCGACCCGGAGCCGCCCATGAACGTCCACCGCGTGGTCCTTTGCAGCGGTAAGGTCTTCTACGACCTTCTCGAGGCGAGGCGCAAGGCGGGCGTGACGGACGCGGCCCTCGTGCGGCTCGAGCAGGTCCATCCCTTCCCGGCCGCGCTCCTCCGCGAAGCCCTCGCGCCCTTTTCCTCGGCCCTGGAGGTAGTCTGGTGCCAGGAGGAGTCCATGAACCGGGGGGCCTGGACCTTCGTGGAGCCGCGCCTGAGGGATCTCCTCGGCGGCCTCCCCCTCCGCTATGCCGGCCGCAAGGCGAGCGCCAGCCCCGCCGTGGGGTCGCTCAGGGCCCACCTCCAGGAGCAGGCCGCCCTCGTGCGCGATGCCCTGGCCCTGAGCGAAGAGGGGACGAGATGAGGAGAGGCCGAGATGCCGGGATTCCGAAGAGCCAGCCGGGCGGCCATCTGCCTGGACGGCCCGTGGGTGGGTTCCTCCATCCCAAATCCCAAATTCGGAATCCGAAATTCTCATTGCCCCTTCTTTTTCTTTCGCCTTCCGCCTTTCGCCTTCCCACTTGTCTCCACTTGCCCTTTCTTTCTTGAGGTCTTCCCATGCGGGTTGAGGTGAAGGTTCCGACCGTGGGCGAATCCATCACCGAGGGTCTCCTGGCCGAGTGGCTGCAGGCCGACGGGGCGGTGGTGCGGACCGACGATCCCCTCTTCGTCCTGGAGACGGACAAGGTCACCATGACGATCAACGCGGAGCACGCCGGCCGCCTCGCCATCGCCGTGCCGGCGGGAAGCCCCGTGAAGATCGGCCAGACGGTGGGCTCCCTCGACACCTCCGCCCGGGCCGGCGCCGCTCCCGCCGTCCCCGCGGCGGCCCCGCCCGCCCCCAGCCTCCCTCCGGCCGTCCCCCAGACGCCCGGCCCCGCCTTGAACCCCGTGGCGGGCGTTCCCTCCCTGAGGGAGAAACTGGCCCGGCCCGAGGCCGTCGAGGCCCTGGCTCCCGCCGTGCGCCGCCTCGTCGAGGAGCATCGCCTCGATCCGGCCGCCATCCGGGGGACGGGCCGGGATGGCCGCGTCACCAAGGAGGACGTGGTGGCCTTCCTCGCCTCGGGAGTCCCCGCCCCGGCGGCCCCTGTTCCCACGGCGCCCGAGACCCCCGCGGGGGCCCAGGTCCGCAGGCCCCTCTCGCCCATCCGGTCCCGCATCGCCGAGAGGATGGTCCTTTCCCAGCAGACCACGGCCACCCTCACCACCTTCGCCGAATGCGACTGCGGCGCCGTCATGGCCCTTCGGAAAGCCCACAAGGAGGCCTTCCTGGCCCGACACGGCGTGGCCCTGGGCTTCATGGGCTTCTTCGTCAAGGCCGTCGCCGACGCCCTCCGCGCCTTCCCCGACCTCAACTCCTGGATCGAGGGGGCGGAGATCGTGGAGAACCGCGAGGTCCACATCGGCATCGCCGTGGCCGCCGAACAGGGCCTGGCCGTTCCCGTCCTGCGCCACGCCGACCGCCTCTCCCTCGCCCAGATCGAATCCGAGATCCTCCGCCTGGCCGCCCGCGTCCGCGAAAAGAAGATCACCCTCGCCGAACTCTCGGGGGGCACCTTTTCCATCACCAACGCGGGATCCTACGGCGCCCTCATGGGGACGCCCATCCTCAATCCGCCCCAGAGCGGCATCCTGGGCACCTACGCCATCCAGGAGAAGCCCGTCGTGCGGGAGGGACAGATCGTGGTCCGCCCGGTGATGATCCTCGCGCTTTCCTACGACCACCGGATGGTGGACGGCAAGACCGCCGGCCTCTTCCTCAAACACGTGGCCGACTTCGTGGGCCGCGCGGACGTGTCGCTCTTGGAGTTGGACGGGAGACGGGAGACGTGAAACGGGAGGGGCAAGCCAGAAGGCTGAAGGCCAAAGGCGGAAGAAAAAAGGGGACATTTCGGATTTGGGATTGGGGATTTGGGATTTGGGATTTGGGATTGGGGATTGGGGATTGGGGATTGGGGATTTCGGATTGGGGATTTGGAATGTGGGACGTGATGAACCCGCGAAGCCTCCGCCCAGATTATGGGGGCTCGGGTGACGTCTCGTCCTTCCTGGATCGTAGCATCTCGGCCATGCATATTCTCGGGAGTCCATAATGGAACCCTTTGACGTCGTCGTGATCGGAGCGGGGCCGGGTGGCTACGTCTGCGCCATCCGCGCCGCCCAGCTCGGCCTCAAGACCGCCCTCGTGGAGAAGGACGCCACGCTCGGCGGGACCTGCCTCAACGTGGGCTGCATCCCCTCCAAGGCCCTGCTGGAATCCAGCGAGCGCTACCACGAGGCCCGCGAGGGGCTCGCCGTCCACGGCGTGGAGCCTTCCGATGTCCGCCTGAACCTCACCGCCATGATGGCCCGCAAGGCCGCCATCGTGAAGGACCTCACGGACGGCATCGGCGTCCTGATGAAGAAGAACAAGGTGGCCGTCCTCAAAGGGGAAGGCGTCCTGAAGGGGCCTGGACGCGTGGAAATCAAGACCGGAGGGGATTCCCAGGACGTGCAGGCCAAGGCCGTCGTCCTGGCCATGGGTTCGGTGCCCGTGGAACTTCCTTTCCTTCGCTTCGACGGGGAGCGCGTGGTGACCTCCACCGAGGCCCTCTCCTTCGAATCCGTGCCGGGGCACCTGTGCGTCGTCGGGGCGGGCGCCGTGGGCCTCGAGCTGGGAAGCGTCTGGCGCCGCCTGGGCGCCCAGGTCACGGTGGTGGAGATGCTCCCCCGCGTGGCGCCCTTCGCCGATGGCCAGATGTCCACTCTTCTCGAGCGCTCCCTCAAGGCCCAGGGCCTCGTCATCAAGACCGCCACCACCCTCAAGACCGCGGAGGTTCTTCCCGACGGCGTCGCCCTGACCTTGGAAAACGGCAAGGGCGAAAAGGAAATCCTGGGCTGCGACCGGGTCCTCGTGGCCGTGGGCCGCAAGCCCGCTTCCTCCGCGGCGGGCCTGAAGGAAGCCGGCGTCATCCTCGACGAGAAGGGCCGCGTGGCCGTGAGCGACCGCTTCGAGACGAACCTCCCCGGCGTCTACGCCATCGGCGACCTCATCCGCGGCCCCATGCTGGCCCACAAGGCCTCCGAGGAAGGCATCGCCCTCGCCGAGATCCTCGCCGGGAAGCCCGGCCACGTGAACTACGGCGCCATCCCCAACGTGGTCTACACCCACCCCGAACTCGCCTGCGTGGGCAAGACCGAGGAGGAGCTCAAGGCCGAAGGCGTCCCCTACAAGGCCGGCAAGTTCTTCTTCAAGGGCAACGGCCGCGCCAAGAGCCTCGCCATGGAGGACGGCGCCGTCAAGGTCCTCGCCCACGCCCAGACCGACACGCTCCTCGGCGTCCACATCGTGGGCCCCCGGGCCTCGGACCTCATCCCCGAGGCCGTCCTCGCCCTCGAGTTCAAGGCCAGCGCCGAAGACCTCGCGCGAACCAGCCACGCCCACCCCACCCTCAGCGAAGCCCTCATGGAGGCCTGCCTCGCCGTCGACAGGCGGGCCATACACGGATAGACCCTCCAGGGGAGGGCTCTGCCCTCCCCTAGGACGCTTCGCTGTACCCCACCCTTCAAGGATTGCGCTGCGGCCGAAGTGAATTCGGCCTCGCGCGTCTGTTCCCTCTCGGGGCGTGGCGGTGTCGAAGGGGTGCGGGGGAACGGGGAGGTTCCCCCGCTCGGAGGACCGCCCCCGCAAGGGGAGGGGGTTACAGCCTGCCGCGGGCAGGCGTCCTAGGGGGGCGCCCGAGCCCCCCTGGGAAGCGCGCGCCCCCGCGCGCCGCCAGGCCCACCCCACCCTCAGCGAAGCCCTCATGGAGGCCTGCCTCGCCGTTGACAGGCGGGCGATCCACGGATAGACGTTAGACGGTAGACGTTATAGACCAGGCGGTCTTATATAATCCCCAAGTCCTCTCTTTCCCCACGCCTCCTCATATTTCTCACAAGAAAGAGGGGGGCTGGACCACCCTTTCCTCCGTCTTCTTCTTTCCGTCGTGGTAGGATTGCGGTGGCATGAGACTCTGGATTCGCTTCCCTGGTGAGAAATCCCTCCTCGTTGACTTCGCGGGGTGGACATCCCTGACGGTGGGGTCGTCGCTGGAGTGCGACCTGCCGGTGCGGGCTCGGTACGTTTCGCGGCGCCACCTGGAACTTACGCGGTCGGGGGAGGAGGTCCGCTTCCGCGACCTGGGCTCCTCCAACGGGACCTACCTCAACGGGACCCGGAAGGAGGAGGGGGCCCTTCGCGCGGGGGACGTGCTGGGCGTGGGCGAGGCGTCGATCCAGATGGCCGAATCGGGCACCGATGCCTTTCCTGCCGGCGGCGCCGCTCCCGAGGTCCGGGTGACGGCCCTGGCCGACCTGGGGGGCGGCGGGGAGGACAACCGGGGCGGGGGATCCGAGAGCCGCCTCTACGGCCTGGACGAGATCGCCTCGCTTCTCGGGACTTTCCTGGCCGAGGGCCGGACGGGGCAGGAGTGGTCCCACGCGTGCCGCTTTCTCCGCGGGGCCCTGCGCGCCCGGGGGGTCCTGTGCTACGCCTGGCAGGAGGACCGCCTCTGCCTGTCGGGGACCTCGGGGCGTTTTCCGGAGGAGGCCCTCCTTCCCGCCCAGCGCGAGGCCCTTTGCGCCCTGCCCAAGGTGGCTTCCGCCGAGGCGGCCTCGCCCTCGGGCCCCGTGCGGATCTCCTGCCTCCCCGTGAGCGCCGGCGGCCGCCGCGTGGTGTTTCTGGCCCTCCACGAGGAGGGCGCGGACCCCCTCCTGCGCCACCAGGAAATCCTGCCGGTGGTTTACGTGGTGTGCCGGCTGGTGGCGGAGTGGAGCGAGGAGTTGAGGGCGCGCGACGTAAAGGTGGGCGAGCTGGCCGAGCGGGTGCGCGCCGTGGAAGCGAACCTCGTGGCCACGGCGGATGGCGCCGAACCCCTCGTGGGACGGAGTCCCCTTCTCGTGGAGGAGATCCGCTCGGCGGACAAGGCCGCGCCGACGGAGGCCTCCGTGCTCCTCGTCGGGCCAACGGGGTCCGGCAAGGAACTCTTCGCCCGGCGCATCCACAGGCTCTCCCGGCGCGCCGCGGGGCCCTTCGTGGCCATCAATTGCGCCTCCATCCCCGAGACGCTCCTCGAGAGCGAACTCTTCGGGGTCTCGCGCGGCGCCTACACGGGCGCCGACCGGAGCCGGGCGGGGTTCTTCGAGCGGGCCGCTTCGGGCACCCTCTTTCTCGACGAGGTCTCGGACCTTCCCGCGGGCCTTCAGCCGAAGCTTCTCCGGGTGCTCGAGGAAAAGCAGGTGGTCCCCTTGGGGGGCGCCCGCCCGGTGAAGGTGGACGTGCGGGTCGTGGCGGCCACCAACCGGGATCCCTCTTCCCTCATCCGGGAAGGACGCTTTCGCGAGGACCTCTACTTCCGTCTGGCCCAGGTGGTTCTGCGCGTCCCGCCCCTGACCGAGCGGGGGGACGACCTCCTCCTCCTGGCTCACTATTTTTTGCAGGTGGCCAACCGGGAGTATCAGAAGAACGTCCAGGGCTTCGACGACCGGGCCGTCTCCGTCCTTCGACGGTACTCTTGGCCCGGCAACGTCCGGCAATTGCAGTCGCTTGTCAAGCAGGCCGTCCTCCTGGGCGACGGGCCGGTGATCACCGAGGCCCAGGTGACGGCCCTCCTGGAGCGCTTTCACGACGGCCGCCCCCTTCCCCCCACCGCCCTGTGGAGCGAACCGTGGGCCGAGGCCTGCGAGCGCTTCGAGGAGGACTACTTCCGCAACCGCCTGGCCCGCCACCGGGGAAGCCTCACCGACCTCGCCAAGGAGATCGGCATGACCCGGCCCAACCTCTATCTCAAGATGCGTAAGTGGGGATTGAAGCAGGGAGAAGGAAGGGGAAAGGCCGAATGCTGAAGGCGGAAGGGGGAAGGGAAAGAAGGGGCATTCGGACTTGGGATTTGGGATTTGAAAACAAAGGCGAACGCGAGATCCGCTGGGCGGGCGCCCGCGCCCGCCGGTCTCCCGACCGGAGCAAAGCGTTAGACGTGAGACGCAAGACGAGAGGCGCGGGCCTGCGTAACGGCCGATGCCCGCATGGACCGAGGGGCCGGCTCTTGCAAGCAAGGGCCGCTGTAGTGGAGGCCTTCAAATGCGCGAGGGCACGGAGGCCCTCCCCTACGGCGCGATCGGCGCCGCGTGCGGCTTCTTGGCCGGGGTTGACCGAAGCCGACCGACCGGAGGGAGGGAGGCGCGTCCCGACGCCGATGGCCCTAGGGCAAGGAAGGCGAGGCGGCCGCACCGGAATCGTACTTCCTGTACGCTGAGGATGCGGGCGCCGAAGCCTGACGCCGCAATAGGGCCGTCGCCGTCGGCTCCCCATGGAGTTCGGGGGGCCGGCTTGGTTCAGGGGGTGCAGGCCGCCTCAGAAGAATCCGGCCCGCCCGAAGGGCGGACGGGGCGAAGGACCGGGACGGAGAAGCGCGTGCGCTTCGACGGAACGGGCCGAGCCCCGGAGGAGGCGTCGAAGGCGCCGGGCCGGATGGGGCGGAGAGAGCCGAACCTGGGGATCGGCGCACCAGCAAGCCAGCGGGAGCGGCAAGGGCCTGGAGTACGCCTTCGAAGCGGCCGATGCCCGCATGGACCGAGGGGCCGGCTCTTGCAATCAAGGGCCGCCACAGTGGAGGCCTTCGAAGACGGGAGGGCACGAAGGCCCTCCCCAACAGAGAGGACATCGGCCTTAGGCGGCGCATCCGGGAACGGGAAACGGCCACCCAGTCCCCCAGTCCCCAAGTCCCCCAATCCCCTCGTCCTTTCGTCTGCCAGCCTCTGAGTCCCCTGGTCCCTCAATCCCCTGGCATCTTCAACGCGGCCTTCCAGGAAGGGGGGGCGAGGCGCCGGGCTTCGGCCTCGAGGCGGCGGGCGGCGGGCAGGTCGCCGGCGGCGCGGTGGAGGGCGGCGGATCGGGCGAGGGTGAGGGGGAGCAGGGCCCGGGCCTCGGGTTCGGTGGCCGCCTCCAGGCGGCGCCGGGCCAGGAGGCCGTCGAAGGCGGGCACCAGAAGGGCGGGAGATGTCCCTTCGCGGAACCTCAGAAAGAGACCCAGTTCACCCTCTTGGAGGTGCTCACCGGGAAAGGTCTTTGAAAGCACATCAAAGATCTTTCGGGCCTCGGCCGCCCGGCCCCGCCTCAGAAGGGCATCGGTGAGCCAGAGTCCCGGCTCCGTCACCTTGCCCCCGGCGTCGGAGGCGTAGGAGAGGCGGAAGCGGCGCTCGGCCTCTTCGAAGTCCCCGCGCAAATAGGCGGCGATGCCGGGGTAGAGGTCCACGTACCACTCGAAAACACGGATGGGGTCGCTCCCCACGAGGCGCCGGCCCCAGACCTCGTCGCCGGCGTACAGGGCGGCCCAGAGACCCGTCTGCCCCACTTCCATGCGGGCGAAACGGGGCGCGGCGAAGGATTCGTCCACCGCCTTCTGGCACCCCTGGTAATCTCCCGTAAAGAAGAGGGCGTCGGCGCGGATCTGCTCCAGGTAGCGGGGCGCCGGCGTCGAAGGGCCGGGGGGCGGCGGTGCCTCCGCGAGGGAGAGGGCCTCCCGGTACCGGCCGAGGCCGATGAGGGCCGAGGCCTGGAAGAGCCGGCCCAGGTAGCCGTAGGGGCCGGGAGTGTTCCCGGGCCACTCCTTTTCGCACAGCTCCAGCATATCCGCCCACCGGCCGGCCTCCCGGTGCTGGACGAGGCGGAAGATCAGCCCGTTGAAGGACGAAAGCTGTCGGGAAGGGGGAAAGAGCGCTTCTCCCTCATCCTCCAGGTCGCCTTCCGGCGAAACAAGCCTCCGGATCTGCCTCTCGGGGTCCACGAAGAGCAGGACGCCCCGGGGCCCGGCCTTTCCGAAGGTCATGCGGTCGTAGCTGTCGAAGCCCACGCACCGGTAGAAAATGGGATGGTCCAGCGGGTCCACGGAGCAGTCGGGGGAGGAGACCATGGCCGCTTCTGCTCCCATTTCCCTTCTCAGAGCCACGGCCCCCACGAAAAGGGCACGAAAGAGGCGGTTGTTGACGCAGGCGTAGACGATCTCGTCCACGCCGTCTCCGTGGAGGTCGGCGTAGGTCCATCGGGAGATGTGGCCGGAGTTCTCCACGCTGAGGAGGGGGAGAGCGGTGGTGTGATCTACTTGCATTCCGCGCCGGATCCGAAACACGCTCAGAACGGAGGGGTACCAGGTGGCGTGGACGCCCCGGGCCACCAGACACGCCGGCTCTCCCTTCCGGAAGACGTGGGAATCGAGGGTTACGACGAAGCGCTGGCTGAAGGGGATGTCGGTCATGAAAAGCTGGAACCGCGACCAGGGGCGGCCGCTCCTGTCGAAGCATTCGATCCACGTCCGGCCTTCATCACTGCCGAAGAGGGTGGGGGTCTCCTCTGTCGGCATGAAGGAAACGGCCACGGCACCGCTCCCCTCCGGCCCGAAGCGGCCATAGTGCGCAGAGCAGATGGGCCGGTCGAATGTCCGGGACCAGACCATCCGACCCTTTCGGTCCCGGACCTCCAGGCGCTTCCCCTGGATGACCGTCGTGAGGTCGCTCCCCCCCTCCCGCCACGCCAGGAGGCCCCACCCGAGCCCTCCGAGGGCCGCGGCCAGACCCGCCGCCAGGACCCTCCGCCGCCAGACCCGGGGAAAGTAGAAGCCCGCCGACCGGCCCTTCAGGGCCTGCAGGACCTCCCCGGCGGAGGCGTAGCGGTCCGAGGGATCCCGCGCAAGGAGGCGTCCGGTCACTTGCACCAGCCACCTCGGCACGCCCCGGGACCTGAGAAGGTGGTAGGGCGGCTCCTCGGCGAGCTGGCGGCTGGCCACCTCCAGGCTGTTCGTCCCCTGGAAGGGCACGTGCCCCGCCAGCATTTCGAAGAGAACCGCGCCGACGCCGTAGAGGTCCGAGCGCACCGAAGCCTCACCCCCACGGATGACCTCCGGAGCCATGTACCCCGGCGTTCCCAGGGCCACGCCCGTGAGCGTCAGGCTCTCTCCTAGGTCTTCGCCCTTGGCCAGACCGAAATCTCCCAGCTTGACCGATCCGTCGGCTCCCACAAGGACGTTCCCGCTCTTCACGTCTCGGTGGAGAACGCCCAGGCCGTGAAGGTGGGAGAGGGCCGCCAGGATGCAAACGGCCACGGACTCGGCCTCCCGATGGGGGAGCCCACCCTCCCTTCGGATTCGATCTCGGAGCGTCTCCCCCTCCACCCACTCCATCAGGAGCGCCGGCCGCTCCTCCACCAGGATCAGGTCGTGGATCGGGAGAAGGTGGGGATGGGGAGCCCGCAGGGAGGCCTTGATCTCCCGCCTCAGCCGTTCGAGGGTGCCGTCTCCCTCCTCGGGACGGTCCCAGAGGAGCTTGAGCGCCACACGGGTTCGGGCCAGTTCGTCGATGACGCCGTAGACCACGCCCGAGGCCCCCGTGCCCAAGACTCGTTCGATTCGGTAGCGCCCCTCGAGAAGGTCACCCGGCTCGCGGAGGGGCTGGAGGCCCCGCTCGATGCGCGCCGGAACCGCCGTGCCCCCGCAGGACGGACAGGAATGCAGGCCCTCGTGGAGGGACCTCCCGCAGCCCGAACAACGCGCCATGGCTCATGTTAGCACGAGAGAAGACAGACGAGAAAAGGAAAACGTCAGACGTTGGACGCGAAACGTTGGACGCGAGACGGGAGACAGGAGACGGGAGATGGGAGACGCCACGCCAAGTGGGCCTCCCTCCCTACCTTCCCCTTCTCACTTCTTCACTTCGCGACTTCTTCACTCCCTCACTTCCTCCCCTCTCCGCTCCCTTCTCCACCTCGTCCGCCCATTTCAAGCGCGGCCTTCCAGGAAGGGGGGGCGAGGCGGCGGGCTTCGGCCTCGAGGCGTCGGGCGGCGGGCAGGTCGCCGGCGGCGCGGTGGAGGGCGGCGGATCGGGCGAGGGTGAGGGGGAGCAGGGCCCGGGCCTCGGGTTCGGTGGCCGCCTCCAGGCGGCGCCGGGCCAGGAGGCCGTCGAAGGCGGGCACCAGAAGGGCGGGAGATGTCCCTTCGCGGAACCTCAGAAAGAGACCCAGTTCACCCTCTTGGAGGTGCTCACCGGGAAAGGTCTTTGAAAGCACATCAAAGATCTTTCGGGCCTCGGCCGCCCGGCCCCGCCTCAGAAGGGCATCGGTGAGCCAGAGTCCCGGCTCCGTCACCTTGCCCCCGGCGTCGGAGGCGTAGGAGAGGCGGAAGCGGCGCTCGGCCTCTTCGAAGTCCCCGCGCAAATAGGCGGCGATGCCGGGGTAGAGGTCCACGTACCACTCGAAAACACGGATGGGGTCGCTCCCCACGAGGCGCCGGCCCCAGACCTCGTCGCCGGCGTACAGGGCGGCCCAGAGACCCGTCTGCCCCACTTCCATGCGGGCGAAACGGGGCGCGGCGAAGGATTCGTCCACCGCCTTCTGGCACCCCTGGTAATCTCCCGTAAAGAAGAGGGCGTCGGCGCGGATCTGCTCCAGGTAGCGGGGCGCCGGCGTCGAAGGGCCGGGGGGCGGCGGTGCCTCCGCGAGGGAGAGGGCCTCCCGGTACCGGCCGAGGCCGATGAGGGCCGAGGCCTGGAAGAGCCGGCCCAGGTAGCCGTAGGGGCCGGGAGTGTTCCCGGGCCACTCCTTTTCGCACAGCTCCAGCATATCCGCCCACCGGCCGGCCTCCCGGTGCTGGACGAGGCGGAAGATCAGCCCGTTGAAGGACGAAAGCTGTCGGGAAGGGGGAAAGAGCGCTTCTCCCTCATCCTCCAGGTCGCCTTCCGGCGAAACAAGCCTCCGGATCTGCCTCTCGGGGTCCACGAAGAGCAGGACGCCCCGGGGCCCGGCCTTTCCGAAGGTCATGCGGTCGTAGCTGTCGAAGCCCACGCACCGGTAGAAAATGGGATGGTCCAGCGGGTCCACGGAGCAGTCGGGGGAGGAGACCATGGCCGCTTCTGCTCCCATTTCCCTTCTCAGAGCCACGGCCCCCACGAAAAGGGCACGAAAGAGGCGGTTGTTGACGCAGGCGTAGACGATCTCGTCCACGCCGTCTCCGTGGAGGTCGGCGTAGGTCCATCGGGAGATGTGGCCGGAGTTCTCCACGCTGAGGAGGGGGAGAGCGGTGGTGTGATCTACTTGCATTCCGCGCCGGATCCGAAACACGCTCAGAACGGAGGGGTACCAGGTGGCGTGGACGCCCCGGGCCACCAGACACGCCGGCTCTCCCTTCCGGAAGACGTGGGAATCGAGGGTTACGACGAAGCGCTGGCTGAAGGGGATGTCGGTCATGAAAAGCTGGAACCGCGACCAGGGGCGGCCGCTCCTGTCGAAGCATTCGATCCACGTCCGGCCTTCATCACTGCCGAAGAGGGTGGGGGTCTCCTCTGTCGGCATGAAGGAAACGGCCACGGCACCGCTCCCCTCCGGCCCGAAGCGGCCATAGTGCGCAGAGCAGATGGGCCGGTCGAATGTCCGGGACCAGACCATCCGACCCTTTCGGTCCCGGACCTCCAGGCGCTTCCCCTGGATGACCGTCGTGAGGTCGCTCCCCCCCTCCCGCCACGCCAGGAGGCCCCACCCGAGCCCTCCGAGGGCCGCGGCCAGACCCGCCGCCAGGACCCTCCGCCGCCAGACCCGGGGAAAGTAGAAGCCCGCCGACCGGCCCTTCAGGGCCTGCAGGACCTCCCCGGCGGAGGCGTAGCGGTCCGAGGGATCCCGCGCAAGGAGGCGTCCGGTCACTTGCACCAGCCACCTCGGCACGCCCCGGGACCTGAGAAGGTGGTAGGGCGGCTCCTCGGCGAGCT
Organism: Acidobacteriota bacterium; assembly: GCA_040752915.1. Taxonomy (NCBI): domain Bacteria; kingdom Pseudomonadati; phylum Acidobacteriota; species Acidobacteriota bacterium. The sequence goes on along the minus strand of JBFMHB010000004.1, from coordinate 43,267 downwards.
GGCGGCTGGCCACCTCCAGGCTGTTCGTCCCCTGGAAGGGCACGTGCCCCGCCAGCATTTCGAAGAGAACCGCGCCGACGCCGTAGAGGTCCGAGCGCACCGAAGCCTCACCCCCACGGATGACCTCCGGAGCCATGTACCCCGGCGTTCCCAGGGCCACGCCCGTGAGCGTCAGGCTCTCTCCTAGGTCTTCGCCCTTGGCCAGACCGAAATCTCCCAGCTTGACCGATCCGTCGGCTCCCACAAGGACGTTCCCGCTCTTCACGTCTCGGTGGAGAACGCCCAGGCCGTGAAGGTGGGAGAGGGCCGCCAGGATGCAAACGGCCACGGACTCGGCCTCCCGATGGGGGAGCCCACCCTCCCTTCGGATTCGATCTCGGAGCGTCTCCCCCTCCACCCACTCCATCAGGAGCGCCGGCCGCTCCTCCACCAGGATCAGGTCGTGGATCGGGAGAAGGTGGGGATGGGGAGCCCGCAGGGAGGCCTTGATCTCCCGCCTCAGCCGTTCGAGGGTGCCGTCTCCCTCCTCGGGACGGTCCCAGAGGAGCTTGAGCGCCACACGGGTTCGGGCCAGTTCGTCGATGACGCCGTAGACCACGCCCGAGGCCCCCGTGCCCAAGACTCGTTCGATTCGGTAGCGCCCCTCGAGAAGGTCACCCGGCTCGCGGAGGGGCTGGAGGCCCCGCTCGATGCGCGCCGGAACCGCCGTGCCCCCGCAGGACGGACAGGAATGCAGGCCCTCGTGGAGGGACCTCCCGCAGCCCGAACAACGCGCCATGGCTCATGTTAGCACGAGAGAAGACAGACGAGAAAAGAAAAACGTCAGACGTTGGACGCGAAACGGGAGCGAAATCCGCGGGGCGGGCGGCCTCCTGGCTTCCTTTCAGGATGTGGCCCCCCGCGATGGGCTTTCACCGCGTGGCGCGGAGACGCCGAAATGGACTCCCTAAGGGCCTTCCCCGCCTCCCCTACTTGCCTACTTACCTACTCACCTACTCACCTACTCACTTACTCGCTTACTCAGCTACTCCCCTGCCGTCTCCCCAACTCCCCAGCCAAACCGGCGGCTACTCCAGGGTCTGACCCTCGTCGAGGTAGAAGAGGTCGTGATCTCGGTTGTAGCCGAAGATCTCGGCGTAACGCCCCCAGGCCACGAGGGCGTGAAACTGCTGGTCGGGATTGGTCTTGGGAAGGATGCGGGCGAGTTCGTCGAGAAGGTCCTTTCTGGACATCCGGTGGTCTTCCTCGCCCTCGAGCATTTTCTTGAAGTACTCAAAGATGGGGATCTTGAGCATGCGCTCCTTGAGGAGCGCCTTGATGGCGTTCTGGTCGCCGGCGTTGATCCGGCGCCCGGCGTCCAGCAGCTCCACGTCGCCCCCCGGAGTCGTCACCAGGCCCAGCAGTTCGGCGCCCCGGATGACCTCCACGAGGTCGCTCGATTCGTAGTGCAGTTCCCGGGCGAGCTTGTAGATGTCCTCCTTGCCGCCGTGGTCCTCCAGGATTTCCAGGAGGCCCAGGACTTTGCTGATTTCGGATTGGGGCAGTGGGTCCACGTCCATGTTCCGGCTCCTTCAGGCGATCTTCTCGAAAACCCGGTCCACGAAATCGGCGAAGTGCGAGTCGCGCCGGTTCCGGGGACGCGGCAGGTCCACGGGCCGATCCTCCACGAGGCGGCCCGGGTGCCCGTTGAAGATGAGGATGCGATCGGCGAGTTCCACGGCTTCCTCGATGATGTGGGTGACCATGATGAGGGTGTTCACGGGGATTTCGCGGTCCTTCCAGAGGTCGATGACCTCCTCGCGCAGGGAGGCCGCGGTGAGGGCGTCCAGGGAGGAGAAAGGCTCGTCCATGAGGAGGATCACGGGCTCCAGGGCCAGGGCCCGGGCGAGGCCGACCCTCTGCTTCATCCCGCCCGAGAGCTCGCGGGGGTAGGCCTCTTCGAAGCCGTCCAGGCCCACCTTGTCCAGGTAGAAAACGGCCCGGCGGCGCCTCTCCTTCGGTGGAACCCCCCTGGGCTCCATGCCCAGCTCCACGTTTTGCACGACCGTGAGCCAGGGCAGGAGGGCGAAGGACTGGAAGACCATGGCCAGCTCGGTGTTGACGCCGACGACTTCCCGGCCCTTGTAGGTCACCACGCCCGCCGTGGGGCGGATGAGCCCGTGGATGACGCGCATGAGCGTGCTCTTGCCGCAACCCGAGGGCCCCACGATGGCGGCGAACTCCCCTTCCGCCAGCGAAAAGGAGACGTCCTCGAAAGCCGGGAGCATGCCCTTGGCGTACGGGAAGGCGTGGGTCACGTTGGTCAGTTCCAGGAGATTCCCCATGGCCGAGTCACTCTAACACAGTCAGGCTCATAGTTCTACGCGGAAGCGCTCGGAAGCGAAGGTGTAGAGGCGCCTCCAGAAGAAATGGTTCATCAGGACGATCACCGTCACCATCGTGAGGAGCGCCAGGACCATGAGACGCACGTCCCCCAGTTCGTAGGTGGCCCGGTCGAGGGCCGCTCCGATGCCCGTGACCGTGTGGACCTCGTGGGCGTACTTGAAGTACTCGGAGACGATGAGGGCGTTCCACCCCCCGCCCCAGCCCGTGACGCTCCCCGTGATGAGGGCCGGCAGGATGGCGGGAAAGGTGAGGCTCCGGAAGGTCTGCCAGCGGGTCAGGCCCAGGGAGAGGGCCGCCTCCTTCAGCTCCCTGGGGATGCCGTCCACCCCCGAGAGGAGGTTGAAGAGGAGGTACCACTGCATCCCGGTGAGGATGAGGAGCACGGAGGCCACGTTCATGCCGCCCGCGTACCGGATCACCAGGTACACCATGAGGGGAAAGAGCGCCGTGGCGGGAAGGGAGGCCCCGATCTGGGCCAGGGGCCGCACGAACTGCATCACCCGACGGCTGTTCCCGGCCCACACGGCGACGGGAACGGTCCACGCCAGGGAAATGAGGTAGGCCGCCAGCATCCGGAAAGTGGAAAAGACCATGGCCAGGGGGAGCTCCCGCGCCTCCCGAGGCCACGGACCCAACAGCACCTTCGTGACGGAGAAGCCCGCCCAGACCAGGACGGAGGCGAAGCCGAGGCCCGCCGCGAGGCCCACGAGGCGCCAGAGGAGGCGCCCCACCTTCCGCGGCAGGGAACGGCGGCCGATCCACCCTCCGGCGGCTTCCACCCCGTGGCGCACGGTCCTCCAGGCCTTGCTCGCCCCCCGGCGGGCCAGGATGCGAACCTGCCGAACGACGGGCCCGCCCCTCAGGGGCTTCCGGACCGCGCCGATGGTTCTCTCCGTGGAGGACACGGCCATTTCGTACCGGAACTGGGTCGACCAGGCCGTGAGGGGCCTCCAGAAGAGGACGTCCACCACGACGATGATCGTCAGGAGGACCCCGATGCCCGCGAAGGTATGGCCCAGGCGGCCCTCCTCCGTGGTGCGCGCCAGGAAGTACCCGAGGCCGGGCAGGTTGTACGTGACGGGGCCCACGGTGATGATCTCGCAGGCGATGAGGAAGTACCATCCGCCCGCCCAGGAGAGCATGGAGTTGTAGACCAGCCGGGGAATCGAGGCGGGAAAATACAGGCTTCGGTAGGTCGAGGCCGCTCCCAGCCCAAGGGAGCGGGCCGCGTCCTTCAGGTCTTCCGGGACGGTGGAGCAGGACTCGTAGACCCCGAAGGCCATGTTCCAGGCCTGGCTGGTGAAGATGAGGAAGACCGAGGCCATCTCGATGCCCAGGCGGCTCCCTCCCGCCAGGGCGATGAAGAAATATACGGCGGCGGGGAAGAACCCCAGGACGGGGATGGACTGGAGGATGTCGAGGATCGGCAGGAGGATCCTGCCCGCCCGGGGCCGCACGGCGGCGTAGTACCCGTACGGGAGGGAGAAGAGGAGGGCGCAGGCGTAGGCCGCCACGATCCGGATCAGGGAGTGGGCCACGTAGAGGGGGAGGTCTCCCAGCTCCGGGCTCGGGAGACCGGGGCCCCCGGGCCGTTCCCACTCGAAAATCTGGGTCACGCCCGTCAGGACGAGGACCACGACGAGAAGGCCCCAGAAGAACCTGGCGTTTCCCCTCAAGACGGCCTCCCCGATCCGGTATCCTTCCGCCTCGCGTTCCTGGCGTGCCCCCTGTTCCCCGGCCCGCCCTCGCGGGGAGACCGGGAACCCGGCTGGCGAATCAACGAATCAACGGGACGAGGAGCCGTGGACAGGTATGGGCTTTCGCCCCTCTGTCCGGGCCTCTCCACGGCTTCCGTCTCCATTCCCTCACGGCCACTGCCAGTTGAGGGTCGCCTCGCCCCCGTCGGGGTTGACGAAGCGGAGGGTGGCCGCCGTGTTCTTCGGCAAAGCCGCCTTGAGGGCCGCGCCCCCCTTCAGAACGACCTTGGCGGCGCTCTTGCGCGTGAGGTTGTTCCACTCCACGCCGTTGATGTAGACCCGGATTCCCTCCTGGAGGTTGCTGCCGTTCACGATGAAGCGAAAGGGGTTGACCTTCTTGAGGATGCTCGTGACGACCGGCGGCGGCGCGTATTCGTCCGCGCCCAGGTCCACGGTGGCGCCGATGGGGCGGGGATTCCCGTCGATGTCGTGGTGGACCCCCGAATCGATGCCGTGGTCCACCGCCGCCGACGACGAGCCGATGTGATAGTCGCCGTTCGCAGGGTCCAAGAAGGCCGGGTCCCCCGAGACGGTGGTGGAGCCCACCGTGACCGTGCCGCTCCCGCCGGTCTCGGCGTCGTTGGCCCATGCGCCGGTCCCCCACAGGACTCCGTCGGCCGTGATGGTGGTCATCGAGTTGGCGAACAGGCCCACCGAATGGCCCGCCACGATCACGTTCTCGAGGGATGCCGTGGATTCCCCTTCCGTCTCCACGGCGTAGCCTCCGTTTTCGTTTCGGTTCTCGGAGAAGGTCACGTGGTCCAGAAGGGCCTCGGAGTTGCTGAGCAGGTTCACGGCGGCCTGGGGAAACCACCCGGACCGGTTCCGCGCCAGGACCGAGTTCGTCAGCACCAGGGTGCCCGAGAGGACCTGGATTCCGGGGGCGGAGTACCCTTCGTTGTCCAGGAACCAACAGCGATCCACGGTGAAGGTGAGCCCGCCGCCCACGGCCCGTATGGCGCCCGCGTCGTTGCCGGCCTCGTTCTCCCGAAAGACGCAGCCCGTCAGGGTGGCCGGGACTCCCGCCATGTACACACCGCCCGCGTATCCGGTGGTGCCGATCCCCACGCTGGTGCTCAGACCATTCTGAAGGAAGAGCGAATCCTCGATGAGGAGCGAGCCCCCGCCTGTGCTGTACACGTCCAGCCCGCCGCCCAGCCAGGAGTCGTTTCCCTGGAATTCGCAGTCTTCGATCACGACGCTTCCCTGGCTCGACACCGAGATGCCGCCTCCCCGGGGGGCGCTGCACCCGTTGCAGTACGCGTCGTTGAAGAGAAAAAAGCTGTCCCTCGCCGTCAGGTTGCCGTTGACGAGGCGAATGCCGCCGCCGTAAGCGTTGGTCGAGCCCGTGATGAAGGCGTAGTTGCTCTCGAAGCGGCAGTTCTGGACGGTGAGGTTCGAACCGTACGCGTAAACGCCGCCCCCTTCGCCCTCCACGTACCCGTTCTGCACCGTGAGGCCGTCGAGGACGACGGACAGGCCCGTGTTCACGACGATACACCTCCGGACGCCCTCGCCGTCCAGGATGGAGGGATGGGCCCCTGGATCCCGAACGGGGGTGCCCGAGGCGGCCCCGTCCCACCCCCCGAGCAAGGAGAGGGAGTGGGAGATCAGGGCCACGTTCCCGCTCATGTCGCCCATATAGGTTCCCCCGGCGAGGTAGAGGACGTCACCCCCCCCGGCCGAATTCAACGCCGTTTGCAGGGAACAGGGGCTGCCCTGAGAGCCTCCGCCGCTGCCCGAGGGCGTCACGAACCAATCCGCCGCCCTCGCCGCCGTTCCCAGCAGGCACATCGCCATCGCCGCCCATGCCCATCGCCCCCTCCCCCGTTTGGTGTCTCGCCCCATGATCCACCCCTTATGAGTACGTCTCCTTGAGAGCCTGATCCCACTCTAGCGGGGCAGGCGGCAAGTGGCAATAGCCCTCGGGATGCGCCCACCCTTGTGTTCTCCACGGCTCGCGCGCCCCGTGCGGCCCGGCCCTCCGGAGGCGCGCGGGTGAAGGCCGGCCGCCCTTGCCCGCCCACGGGCCCCGGGTGCAGACTGGAGGGGAGAGAGGGACCGAATGGGCGCGAGAAGACCGGTTTGGGCCTGGGAGGCCTGCTACGGGATCCTGCCGAAAGTCTCGCGGACCTTCGCCCTGTCCATCGCCCAGTTGAAGGAGCCCCTCAAGGGCTCCGTCTGCGTTTCCTACCTGCTCTGCCGGATCCTCGACACGGTGGAGGACGCCCCCGGGCTGACCGCCGCCGAACGGTGGAGCCTCATGGAGCCGGTTGTCTTCCATCTCAAGGACATCCGGCCCTGCCCGGCCGGATGGGGCGATGCCGCCGCCCGCCGCCTGGAAGGGCTGGCCTCCTCGTCCGACCGGGAGCTTCTGGGGAGCGCACCCGCCGTTCTCGAGGCCTTCGGCTCCTGCGGCGAGGAGGACCGTCTGGCCATGGCGCGGTGGGTGACTGAAATGGGAAAGGGCATGGTGGCCTGGAGCGAGCGCATGGGCGAGGGCCCCGGCGCCCTAAAACGCCTGCCCTCCATGGCGGCCCTGGACCGTTACTGTTATTACATCGCCGGGACCGTGGGGTACCTCCTCACGGACCTGTACTACATCCACTCGCCCCATGTGGATCGGGCCCTCTTCTTTCGCCTTCAGGCGGATGCGGAGGAGTTCGGGCTTGGGCTCCAGAAGGTCAACATCGTGAAGGACCTGGCGGAGGACTACGAACGGGGCTGGTGCTTCATCCCGCAGGACGCCCTCGCCGCGGCGGGGGTCACCGAAGCGGATTTTTCCAGACCGGACCGCCACGAGGCCGTCTACAGAGGGGTCCTTCCCGTCCTGCGGACGGCGGCGGCACACCTGGCTCGCGCGTGGACCTACCTGTCCATCTTTCCCTTGGAGGAGAAGGAGATCCGCTTTTTCCTCGCCACCAGCCTCTTCTTCGCCCTGGAGACCCTGGCCCTGGTGGCGGAAAAGCCCTCCCGGCTGACGGCGCCGGACAAGCTCAAGATCTCGAGGGCCAAGGTGGCCGCCCTCGCCGCCGAACTCCGGCTGAAGATCTCCCGCCCGGAGGCTCTGGCGGCGCTCTACGAGGAAAGATCCTCTCCCCTGAGGGTCTTCGGGACCTGAGATTCAGGGAAAACCGCCTGCCCAGGCCTCACTCGAGGGGATAGAGCTTGTCGTCCCGATGGGGGGCCAGAAGGCGGCGGAGGCGGCGCCTTCCGGAGGCGGAACGAGGGGCTTCCGCCGCCCCGAAGGCGGGAGCGTCTTCTCCTTCTTCGCCGCCTTCCTCGTCCCCGAAGAGCGGGCCCAGTTCCTCCTCGATCTTCTCCGGGTCCTCACCGGCCTCCATGCGGCGGATGGCTTCGTCCATTCCGGGCACCTTCATCCCCGCGGCCTCGGAGAACTTTCGCAGGAACCGGGCCATCTGCCTCGGATCGTTTTCGTCCAGCCCCCCCATTTCCGATTCCAGGGAAGCCATGGCCCGCTCCAGGCGGGATTCGTCCACGTCCCCGAGGGGAGCGTCCCCCGAGGCGTCCCTCGCTCCGCGCGGGGCGGCGAAGGGGGAGACCTGCCGGCTCAGATCCGCTCGGCCGCAGCGGGGGCAGACCGGGCGGGCGTCGGTGCGGATGCGCTTGGACAGGAACTGGTACACCGTGTGGCAGTCGGAGCAGTAGAACTCGTACACAGGCATGGGGCCCGAAACCTCCCGGAGCCATTGTACGAAAGGTCGAGTGCGAACGGGAATGGCCGGCCCCGCGGCCCGCGCCGGTTTTCACCTCCCGACGCGGATCAGGACCAGGGGATCTTTCCAGTCGAAGGCGCACACGCCGGAGGGATCGTCCATCAGGCGCCGGACGTGGTCCTCCGTCAGAGGACCCAGGCGGACGCTCCCCTCCGCTTGGACACCGGGTAGGGCCCCTCTTTCGACCAGAGAGCCCATCCGGTCGGCGTCGGGCAGGAGGACGACGATCCGTCCCTCGCGCTTGGCCACGAGGGCCCAGAACCACCCCCCCGATTCGGCATCCGCGACGTTGCCGAAGGTCCAGTCGCCGGTCCGGCGCACCTCCACCCGGTAGGACTCCAGGACGGGGCCCTCGCGCTTGGATTCCGCCCAGAAGACCCGGAGGAGACCCTTCTGAGGATCCTCGACGACGAGGGTCACGGAGACTTCGCCCCCGATCCACGTTCCGTCCCACTCGTCTGCGGAAAGCAGGGCCGGCCCTTCGCCCACAGGCCGGCTGGACGTCACCGCGGCGCACCCCACGAGCCATGCGGCGGCGAGGAACGCGCACGCGCTCACCCATCCCTTCATGAGCCACCTCCCGCTTTGCAAACCATACCTTTCAAGACGCGTCAGGAACGAGGCTTCCGCGGTCCCTTGGCGGGACGCCCGCGTCCGGCGGGCGGCCGCCGGGGCCGCGGGGGGGCCGGTCTGGGCGGGCGGGCCGCGGGCTTCGCCTTGGCGGGCCGGGCGTCCCGGTCGAGGTAGGTGCGGGCCTCTCCCGTCTCCACCTCCACCTCCACGAGGTCTTCCGCCGCGACCGTGTGAAAGGACATCACGGCGAGGGTCTCGTGGCCGGCCTCGAAGGAGTGGGGCACCCGCTCGGGAATGATCAGGAGGGAGCGCTCCGGAAACGCCGGGTCGTAGGGCTGGAGGGTGAAGCGGTAGGGCCCGATCTGGCCGGTTCCTCCTCCCTGAATGACGGCCATGTGCTGGATGGAATTCGGGTGGTAGTGGGGGGGAGTGGGCGTGTCGGGGCGCAGAACGAAGATCCAGGCGCTGGCGATTCCGGGCGGCAGGCGGCCCTCCACGAGATACCCGGGGAGCGCGGCGCCTTCGAAGGGCACCTTGGAGGAGCGGACCTTCGCCTCCAATTCCCGCACGAGTTCCTTCACGGCCGTCGTCTCCTTCAGCCCCCCCACGAGCTCGTGCAGCTTTCGGATCCGAAAGGTCGTCATGGGCTCCTTCTTTCCGCGAAGGATCAGTATACACGAAGGGGCGCCGGGGGGCACGGCGGTCGCCCCCAGGGCCGCGAGGAGGCGTTTCACGAAGCGGGACGGCGCCGCCGGTAGCTCTCCCGGTCCATCTCCCTCACCTGCACCGAGAAGCCCACCCTGCCCCCTTCCGCGGCGCGGGCGAGATCCCGTTCGAGAACGGCCATCAGGTCATCCGCCAGGCGGGAGCGGACCTCCCGATCCCTCCCCGCCAGGATCTCGAGGGTGAGGGCCACGAAGCCCCTGTCCGGCGCGTCCACGCCCACGGCGTACGCGGAGTGGACCACCGCCCGGCCCTTCACGTCTCGATCCTCGAAGAGCCCCGTGGCCACGATGGCTCGGTTCAGCCGGTTCAGGGTGGCCGGGAGGTCCAGAGGACCCGGCACGTTATCCGTGATCTCCAAAGTCAGGTGGGGCATCGCAAGGCTCCTGGCCGCGGCTCCCCCGGGGCGGGAGAACCTCCTCGGCGCGCGTGAAGTCATCGAAAGTACCGGAAGTGCCCGGTCAGGACGTAGGCGAAGAGGACATCCTCCTCCCGGGTGCCCCGCCCGATGTTGTGGAGGACGAGGGGCCGGTCGGTCCCGGGCGCCCGGGCGCTGGAGACGAGCCCGATGTGCGGGAGGCCCGAGGGAAGCCTCCAGGTCACCACGTCTCCCGCCAGGTAGTCGGAGGGGCGGTCGGTGACGGGCACCGAGGCGCCCTGGCGGCGGAAATAGGTTAAAAGGTTGGGCACCCGGCGGTGGTCGATGTTCGGATCGGGCCCCGCCAGTCCCCACAGATTCGGGTAGTCCGAAAAGGCCCGGGTCATGTCCTCGTGTACGAGCCTCTGGAGGTCCACCCCCGCCGCCCGGAAGGCCCGGACGAGGACGTCGGTGCAGACCCCCCGCTCGGCGGGAAGGTCCCCCCCGGGGTAAGGGAGCCGCCGGTAGGAGCCGTCGTATACCGTGGTGACCCCGATCTGGGAGCGCGCCGCCGCGAGGACGGCGGCGATCTTCTCGCGCGCCGCCCCTCCCTCTTCCTGGCCCCCGGCATGGAGGGCCAAGAGGGCGGCCAGGAGGCCCGCCGCCCCGGGGCGGATCCGACGACTCATGGCGTCTCCTCGGCCCTTTCCCATCTCAGAACGAACTCGTCCGCTTCCAGGGGAGGTTCCCCGCAGGCTCGACGCATCTCTCCGCAGACCTTGAACCCGCACTTCTCCAGGACCCTCCGCGAGGCGACGTTGTGCTTGGCGACGTGGGCGAAGAGGACCGGAAACTCCAAGACGCCCAGAAAGGCCGCCAGGGCCCTCGTGGCGACCCCCCGTCCCCAGAACTCCCTTCCTATCCAATAGCCCACTTCCTTCTCTTCGGCCGGCCCCCAACAGAGGAGGTCGCCCGCCACTTTGCCGTCCGCCAGGACGGTCCGCACCTGCACCTCCGGGTCCGCCAGAATCTTCGCCCAGTGCGCCTGAAAGGCCTCCCAGTCCCGAGGCGGGAAGGCGGCCATATGGGCGGCCTCGGGGTCCCGCTGGTGCTCGAAGAGGATGGGAAGATCGCCCGGCTGGGGGGGGCGCAGATCCACCCGGGGACACGGGCCGGGGGCCTCCCCCCCGTCCCCGGAGACCGCCCCCTCCACCCCGCGGCGGCCCGGCCCGGGAGTCTCGCCCAGGCTCTCCCCGGTCCCCGCGGCGCTCTCGCCTTTCCCGGGGGTCCGGAAGGCCCCCTCCACCATCCGGTATTCCAGCAGGCGGCACTCCATGGGGCCGTTCCAGAGGGGGATGCGCCGGGCGGCGCGAAGCCCCACGCACTTGGCCAGGGCGGGGTTCCCGCAGAGCAGGTAGGCGGTCGCGCCGCCCGCATTCCTCTTGAGCGCGTCCCCGAAGGCGCGGTAGAGCGCGGGGAGGTCCTCCCCGGCCCCGGCATGATCCCCGTACGGCGGGTTGGAGACCACGAGACAGCCGGGCCCCGGAGAAACGAACTCCCGGGCGTCCCGGCGCTCGAAGCGGATCCACTCGGACATTCCCGCCGCCGCCGCGTTGTCCCGCGCCGCGATCAGGGCCCGCCCGTCGGCGTCGGATCCGAGGATGGGGCTGGAGGGCCGGCGGGCGGCGGCCCGGGCCTCTTCCACCAGGCGCTGGAAGGTCCGGTCTCGAAAACCCGGCCACCGCTGGAAGCCGAAGCGGACCTTGCGAACGAGGCCCGGCGCGGTCCCCGAGGCGATGAGGGCCGCCTCGATGCAGAGCGTGCCCGATCCGCAGAAGGGGTCCGCGAAGGCGGCGGTCCCGTCGTACCCCGCCAGGAGGAGGATCCCAGCGGCCAGGGTTTCGTTGAGTGGGGCGGGCACCGTCTTCACCCGGTACCCCCTCTTGTGAAGGGGGCCCGCGAGGTCCAGGGCGATCGTGGCGGAGGTCCCGTGCAGATGGAGGACGACGCGGACGTCCGGGTCTTCCCGGTCCACGTCCGGACGGACCCCGAAGACGGCCCTCAGGGCGTCCGCCACCGCGTCCTTGACCTTCAGGGCCGCGTAACCCGAGTGGGTCAGGGACGGGTGGTCCCGCACCGAGGCTTCCACGGCGAAGGTGGTCTTCCGACCGAAGTGATCCGGCCACCGCAGCGCCCGGGCGCCCGCGTACAAGCCATCGGCGTGGGAGGCCTCGAAGCGGCCCAGCTCCAGCAGGACCCGGCGGGCCGCCCTCAGGCGCAGGCACGCGCGATAGCCGGCTTCCCAACCCCCTTCGAAGGGGACGAGCCCGGGGCGCGGGGGGCCCGGTTCGAGGCCCAAGGCGGAGAGCTCGCCCCATACGACCGCTTCGAGGCCCTTGGCCACCGTGGCGAGGTATCGCATGGATCGAGTGTACCAGGAACCCGGCACGAGGGCCGCCCGGAAACGGCAGGGCCGGCCCCGCGGGGGCCGGCCCTCGATGCCCTTCTCCCCTTCCGGGGTCAGTGCGCGATCTCGTATCCCATCGCCTCGCGGATGGCGAGGGCGATCTTGTAGAAGACCGTGATCATGAGGAAGCCGATGGCCCAGATGGCGGCCACGATGAGCAGCTCCGGGAGGGTCGGCGTGTAGCGCGTGACCTCTCCCAGGGGGGTGGGCGTGAACCCGCCGATGATCAGCCCCAGACCCTTGTCGATCCAGAGGGAGACGAAGACCATGACGCAGGTCACGGGCAGGATCTTCAGGTTGTTCCGGAAGGTCGGAACCACCAGAAGGACGATGGAGACGGCCGCCAGGGCCATGGACGTCCACATCCAGGGAACGAGGTAGGCCTCGCCGTGGAGGCCCGCGAAAAGGAACTGGAAGTGGTGCACGTGCTCCGGAATGCCGCTGTAGAAGACGGTGAAAACCTCCATGAGCACGAAGAAGACGTTGACGAGCATGGCGTAGGTCACGATGATCGACAGCTTGCGGATGGCCTCGTCGCCCGGGTCGAAGGAGGAGACCTTCCGCACGATCATGCACAGGAGGATCAGGAGGGCCGGGCCGGCGGCGAAGGCCGAAGCGAGGAAGCGCGGCGCCAGGATGGCGGTCAGCCAGAAGGACCGGCCGGGCAGGCCGTTGTAGAGGAAGGCCGTGACGGTGTGGATGGACACGGCCCAGGGGATGGAGAGGAGGATGAAGGGCTTGATCCACTTGGGCGGGGCCACCGCCTTCCGCTCCGCCGAGAGGGCCACGAGGCTGATGAGGGCGTTGAGGAACAGGTAGCCCGAGAGGGAGACCATGTCCCAGAACATCATGGAGTTCGGCGTGGGGTGGAGGAGCACGTTCAGCACCCGGGTGGGCTGCCCCATGTCCACGAAGATGAACAGCATGCACATGGTGACGGCGGAGATGGCCAGGAACTCGCCGAGGATGGTGAGTTTCCCGAAGGCCTTGTAGTCGTGAAGGTAATAGGGCAGGACCACCATCACGGCCGAGGCGGCCACGCCGACGAAGAAAGTGAACTGGGCGATGTAGAAGCCCCACGTGATGTCGCGGGAGAGGCCCGTGACGCCCAGGCCCACGTTCAGCTGGTAGAGGTAACTGACGAAGCCCGCGCCGATGACGCACAGGAGGGCGAAGACCCAGGCCCAGTAGCGCCGGCTCCCGACCACGGCCTTCTCAAACATGAACATCGGGCTTCCCTCCCACGACGTAGTAGATCTCGGGCTCGGTGCCCAGCTCGGGCTTTCGCCGGATGGTGAAGGACTCTCTCAGCCGCGCGCGCACCGGAGAGGCCTCGTCGTGGAGGTCCCCGAAGAGAATGGCCTTCTCCTCGCAGGCTTCCACGCAGGCCGGGAGCTTGCCCTCGGCCAGGCGCTCCTCGCAGAGGGTGCACTTCTCGACCACGCCCTTCGTGCGGGTCGGGTACTCGGGCGAGATTTCCGCGAGGCTCGGCCTCGGGTCCACCCAGTTGAAAGACCTGGAGCCGTAGGGACAGGCCGCTACGCAGTACCGGCATCCGATGCAGCGGTGCCAGTCCATCATGACCACCCCGTCCTCGCGCTTCCACGTGGCCTGTGTGGGGCATACCCGGACGCAGGGAGGATTGGCGCAGTGGTTGCAAAAGACGAGGACCGGCTTCTCCTTGAGGGCTTCCTGGGTGTACTCGGACTCGGCGGCGAAAGCCCTCTCATAGGGCTCCTTCCAGATCCACTTCACCTCGTGCTTCTTGTTGGCCATGAGGGGAACGTTGTGGACCTTGTGGCAAGCGTCCGCGCACGCCTTGCACCCTTCCTCCTTGAGACATTTGAGGGGATCGATGACCATGGCCCAACGCGTCCCGGCCTTGGGCTTTCCTGCCTCCGGACCGCTCGCCAGAGCATCCACGGAAGCTTTTCCCGCGATGGCCAGGGCGCCCAGGCCCGCCACTCCCAAAAAGGTACGCCTGTCGGTGCTCATCCCCGGCTCTCCTTCGGCGCCACGTGGCAGTCCCAGCAGTACGGCTTGACCGCCGCATAGTTGTGGCAGGCGTCGCAAAACTTCTCCTTGCTCGTGTGGCACTTCATGCACGTCTTCGTGAGGCTGCGCGTGAAGGTCCTCTGACCCGGCCCGGTGAAGGTCCGGTCCCCCTGCCTGACGTACTGGTCCCTCCAGGTCATGAGGAGGTCCATGTGGGCCACGCGCATGTAGTCCGCCGGAGCCACGCACTCCTTCTCGTCCGTCGGCAGTTCGGGCTTGGGCGCCGCGGCCTTCTCGCCCGCGGCCAGGTTCCACCAAACGGGGAACGTGACCAGGAAGAGGAAGACGAGGAGCCCTATCAGGATCCAGGGTTTCTCACGCATTGGCTTCCTCCTTCGCCTTGAGCGGAGTGAGCCTCAGGTCCACGGTCCGCTCCTTTTCCCCGGTCATCACGAGGGCGTTGCCCACGAATTCGTGGATGCCCCCCACCTGAACCTCGGGCACCCAATATTCCATGAGGGCCGAGAGGTTCGCCTTGTCGATGGCGCAAATGCAGGCCAGCATGTTGACGCCGTGCCTGTCCCTCACGAAGCGCACGGCGTTGGCTCTCGGGAAGCCTCCCCGCATGCGCATTTCGAAGTTCTCATCGGTGCCGAGCCCCGCGCCGGAGCCGCAGCAGAACGTCTGCTCTCGAATCGTGTTCTCGGGCATGTCGTGGAAATTCCGGCACGTGTTCCGGATCACGTACCGCGGCTCCTCGAAGAGGCCCATGGCCCGGGCCGGATTGCAGGAGTCGTGGTACGTGACGTTCCAGTGGTCGTTCCGGCTCGGGTCGAGCTTGATCTTCCCGTGCTTGATGAGGTCCGCGGTGAACTCGGTGATGTGGACCATCTTCGTGGATTTGGCGTTTTCAAAGACGGTTCCCGTGATGGGGGATCTCGGCACCTCCAGGAAGTCCGCGGGCCCGTTCATGGTGTCCATGTACTGGTGGAGGACCCGCCACATGTGGCCGCATTCCCCTCCGAGGATCCACTTGACGCCCAGGCGTTTGGCCTCGTGGTAGATCTTGTGGTTCAGGCGCTTGATCATCTCGTGGCTGGTGAAGAGGCCGAAGTTTCCGCCCTCCCCCGCGTAGGCGCTCCACGTGTAGTTGAGCCCCAGCTCCTTGAAGAGCATGAGGTAGCCCATGAGCGAGTAGTAGTGCGGCGAGCCGAAATAGTCCGCCGAGGGGGTCACGAAGAGGATGTCGGCGCCCTTCCGGTTGATGGGGGGATCCACCCGGATGCCCGTCACCTCTTCGATGTCGTCGCAGGCCATCTGGATCGAATCGACGAAGCCATGCGGCTGGATGCCGAGGTGGTTGCCCGTGCGGAAGCAGTTCGCCACCGGGTCCACCACCCAGTTGATGTTGCACCCCACCAGGTTGAGCAGCTCTCGGCCGATCATGGTGACCTCGGCCGTGTCGATGCCGTAGGGGCAGAAGACCGAGCATCGCCGGCACTCGGTGCACTGGTAGAAGTAGTAGAACCACTCCTTGAGCACGTCCACGGTGAGTTCGCGGCCCCCCGCCAGGCCGCCGAGCATCTTGCCGGCGGGCGTGAAGTACCGGCGGTAGACCGACCGGATGAGTTCGGCGCGCAGGACGGGCATGTTCTTGGGGTCGCCCGAGCCCACGTAGAAGTGGCACTTGTCGGCGCAGGCCCCGCAGCGGACGCAGATGTCCATGAAGAGGCGGAAGGAGCGGTATTTCTCCAGGCGCTCCTTCATGCCGTCGAGGATGATCTTCTGCCAGTCGGGAGGGAGCTTCCAGTCCTCGTCGTGCGGCTGCCAGACCCTCGGGTTGGGCAGGTCCACGTAGGCCATGCTCTTGGGGAGAGCGCTGTAGCAGTAGGTTCCACGGCGGAATTCGACCTTTGGGTCCATCCAGCCGCGCTTGGGGGGCTTGTAGTCGATGCGGGTGAGCTGTTCAGGGGTCGGATGCTGTTCGGCCATGGCTCACTCCTTGTCCAGCGGGAGCCCCGCCAGCTTGATCTTGTCGCGGAACTCCTCCTCCCACTCCGCGTAGGTGTGCACCTTCACGGGGTAGTTCCAGGGGTTCACGTGCCGCTTCGCCCGGTTGTTGTTGGCGAGGTTCCTCGTGGGGCTGAGGAAGACGCCGCCCAGGTGCATGAGCTTGCTGAAGGGGAAGTAGGCGATGAGCACCGACAGGAGGAAAAGATGGACGAAGAAGAGCGGCCCCACGGTCTCGGGCACCACCGGCTTGAAGGTCACCAGCCCCATGGCCAGTTCCTTGATCGCCACGATGTCCACCCGCGCGAAGTACCGCATGAGCACGCCCGTCCCGCACAGGCCGATCAGGAGCAGGAGGGGAAAGTAGTCCGCCAGGAGGGAGAGATACCGAACCTGCGGATCGTAGAGCCTTCTGAACAGCAGGTACCCCAGCGCCGCGAGGAGGAAGAGGTCCGTGAGGTAGAGGATGGGGGCTCCGATCTGGAAGAACGAGTCGGCCGTCTCCACGATCCCGACCAGCCACGGCACGGGCTCCATGAAGAACCGAAGATGCCGAACGAAGACCACCAGAAAGGACCAGTGAAAGGCCATGGCCGCCAGCCACAGCCACTTCTCCTCGCCGTAGACGAGCCGCGGGCCTTCCCTCAATTCCGCTTTCGTGTTCCGGAAGAGCGAGCGGAACAAGAGGACCTCGAGGGCCATCCGCCCGACGACGCCCAGGAAGGTGAAGGGGCTGTCGAGACGGGAGTGCTGGATCCAGGGCAGGCTCTTCTGCTGGCCGCAGGTCGTGGGGATGCGGAAGGGCACCGGCACCTTGGCCCAGGCCAGGACCTTGAGGATCACCCCCACGAGAAAAGTGGCCACCGCGGCGTACGGAAGGTACACGCCGAAGAGCGTGCGCAACCCTGCGGACGTCCCGCCCAGGAAGGCGGCGGCCGAAAGGAGCGCCACGAGCGCGAATGCGATGAAGACGTTCATGGACCATCACCTCGCTTGACATTCGGGTGTGCGGTCACTTCACTTCTCCTTCTCCCTCCGGATCGGGCGGGGCGGCCGCGTAGCGCCTCTCCAGCACGAAGACCCGGCGCCTCGCCTCATCGGCCTTGATTTCGAAGATCTTCTCGCGGCACCGCACGAAGGCCTCGAAGGCGCGCACGGCGAGGCCGTCGATCTCGTCCTCGATCCGGGCCCAGCCGTCCGCGTCGGCGCGCGCCGCTTCGGCCAGCTCCCGCCGCAAGATCCTCTTCAGCAGGAACACGAAGCCGACCGCCTGGCCGGCGGTGAAGTCCTGCACGGCCCTCAGGCGGACGATCCGGTCCAGGGACTCCTCGGACCGGTCCTCGGCGGAACGTCCCAGCAGGACGTCGAAGACGACGGGGAGGTTCTCCCGGAGCGTCGCCCCCACTGGATTGCTGAAGGGATCCTTGACCTCGCGGAGAAAGCGCCCGGTCTGCTCCGGATAGGCTTGGAGGACGGCGTCTTCCCACGCTTCGATCAGCGCCGACCTCCTTTCCTCGAGTTCCGACAGGATCCCCATGAGGCCCCCCGCCCCCCTCGTTCCGCCGCGTGAGACCGAGGTGAGGGGGCTCAAAGCCCCCCCACCTCGGCGCGGGGTCCGCCGGCGTCACCCCCCCGGGCGCCGCGGACCTCCCCCCATTCCTCTTACACGCACCCCGTCGGCTTCGGGAGGCCGGCGAGCTTGCAGGCGCCCTTGGCCGGACCGGAGGGGAAGAGTTCGTAGACCTTGTTCAGCGGGAATCCCGTCTCCTTGCAGAGCTTCCGGATCATCGGGGCGATGCCGAACTGGAGGTAGTAGTTCCTCAGGTAGTGGATCATCTTCCAGTGGTCTTCCGTGAGCTCCGTGACGCCCTCGGTGAGGGCGAAGTCCTTCGCCACTTCCTCGTTCCAGATGCCCGGATCTTCAAGGAACCCGTCCTCATCCACGACGTAGCTGTGTCCGTTCAGTTCGATGGTCGGCACGGTCTGTACCTCCTCTGCCGCTGGTCCGGCTCGTCGCACCTCTCACTGAGCGTCGGGCCCAGGATTCCCCGCGGCCGGCCGCAGGGCCTCCAGGCTTTCTCTTCCGCGCTCAACCCACGCGATTCCGATCCCGCCTCGGCCTCCCCTACACCAGGTCGATGTACCCGCAGGGGCACTCCTCGGCGCACTTCTTGCAACCGTTGCACACTTCCAGTTTGATCTTGTAGTGCTCGCCCTTCGGCAGTTTGACGAAACAGCTGTTGGTGCAGTACATCCAGCAGGTCTCGCAGTCCATGCAGAGGCCGCAGGACATGCAGCGGCCCGTCTCGGCGAGGACCTGCTCCTCGGTGAGGCCCTGCTCGATCTCCGTATCCATCCCCCTCTGTTCGGGGGGAACGTGGGACCGCTCGTTGCGGGCCATCTCCTTGTACCACGCGAGTTTCATCTTCTCCTTGGTCACCACCGGGGGCGCCTGGGGCTTCTCAAGCGGCTTGCCGCGGAAGCGGGCGTCGATGGCCTCGGCGGCGAAGCGGCCCTGGGCGATGGCGATGGTCACGAGCCCCAGTTCCACGTTGTCGCCTCCGGCGAAGACCCCGTCCTCCTTGGTCTTGCCCCAATCGTCCACCTTGATCCAATCCTTGCCTTCCTTGAGCATCTCGAAGCCGTCGAAGGCGGGCTCCTGGCTGATGGCGGCGATGATGGCCGTGGCCTCGATGTCGAACTCGCTGCCCGCTTTCGGCACGGGGCGGCGGCGTCCGGAGGCGTCGGGCTCGCCCAGTTCCATGCGGATGCACTTCATTCCCACGGCCAGGCCGTCCTTCACCAGGATCTCCACCGGGGCGGCCAGGTACTCGATCCGGACGCCTTCCTCGAGGGCGCCCTCGATCTCGGGAGCGATGGCGGGCATCTCCGCGCGGGTCCGGCGGTAGACGATCGTCACGTCGGCACCCAGCCGCTTGCTGATGCGTGCCGCGTCAATGGCCGTGTCCCCGCCCCCGATGACGAGGACCTTCCCTCCCACCTTCACCTCCTCGCCCGAGTTGACCTTGTTGAGGAACTCCGTTCCGGTGAACACGTTCGGCGAATCCTCGCCGGGGACGCGCAACTTGATCCCCTTGTGGGCGCCGATCCCCACGAAGACGGCCTTGTAGTCCTTGCGGAGCTGGTCGATGGGGATGTCCTTACCGATGACCGTGCCGCACCTCAGTTCCACGCCGAGATCCAGAATCTTCTGGATTTCGCCGTCCAGAACCTCCCGGGGAAGGCGGTACTTGGGGATGCCGTACCGGAGCATTCCACCGGGCTTGCTGAAGGCCTCGAAGACGGTCACCGAATATCCCCTGCGCGCGAGCTGGTAGGCGCACGACAAGCCCGCCGGGCCCGCGCCGACGACGGCCACTTTCTCGGGGTGCTTCTCCTCGGAGAGGCGGCCCAGGCTCAGGTTCTTCTGGAGCCCGAAGTCGCCGATGAAGCGCTCGAGCGCGTTGATGGCCACGGGCCCTTCCTTGCCCCCCCGGTTGCAGTGGTCCTCGCAGGGGTGCGGACAGACGCGGCCGCACGTGGCCGGAAAGGGGTTCATGTCCGTGATCTTGCGCCAGGCGATCTCGTAGGCCTGTTCATGCGTGCGGCCGTAGGCCTCGGCCTGGGCGATGGTGGTGAGCCAGGCGCGAATGTCCGTTCCGCTCGGGCAGTGGCCCATGCAGGGAGGCGTCTTGACCTGGTACCTCGGGCGGAGCGGGCTGATCTCCCCGCCCGACGTGGGCCCCGACTTGATGACCGGCTTCTTCACTTCTTTGAACAGGCCCATGGGGTTTCCTTTCCTGTTGGATCGAAAAGGTGAACGCCGGGGGGGAGGTCCCTGAACGTGGGCTTCCCCATCCTCTCTTCACCGTTCGCCGTCACCCCCATCACGCGTAGGGGTAGATCTTCCTCTTGAAGTCCTCGAGCTGGCTCAGGAGCCGGTCGTGCTTCTGCTCGTCCTGGATGAGGTACGAGAGAAGGTGCCGCTGGACGAAAAGGCGGCAGTTCTTCTGCGCCTTCTCGGCGAGCTCGATGGTCTCCTTTTCCATTTTGGCGTGCTCTTCAATGAGCGTCCAAATGTCGGCCAGCTCCTCGGGGGTGAGCGTAAAGGCCTCCTTCTCCAGGCTGTCCAGAATCACCTGCTGAACGCGCTTGTGCATGGCGGAGTCCTGGCGGATGATCTCCATCACGATGCGGATCAGCGGGTTGTGGGTCTTTTCCATGATCATGGACGTATGCTGGATGGTGGCCGCCTCGATCTCCTGCCACCGTTTCAGGGTCGTCACCAGCTCCTGGAGGTTTTCTGCGGCTTTCTCGGTCATCGGATCCTCCTAGTGTGTGGATCCCCCTCGCTCCCCCTTCCAACCATCGGGGCGGGCGGGGACGCTCCCCCGCCCGCGGCTCGGCCGGAGGTCATTCCGGCGCGGCTCCCTCCTTGTGCGGCAACGTGATGTAACTGCCCCCGAAGTAGCTGTAGACGCAGCGGCCCGAATCCATGAGGATGCGGATGGCGGCCTTGCAGTCGTCCTTGCTGACCTCGCCCTCGCCGTACTTGGCGATCATGGCTTTGGTCAGGTCGCCGGCCTTCAGGTTTTTCTTCCCCATGGTCTCCTTGACCATCTGGAACATCTCTTCGGCGAGCTGTTCGGTGGAAACGGCCATCGCTTGCCTCCGTGCGGGAGGGGCGAGGGGAGGGCCTGGGCCCGTCCCCTCGCTCTCCTCGCGCTAGAACTTGATATGCGTCGAGCGGGCGTACGTCAGCCCCGCGTTCTTGAAATCGTCGATGTGGTAGCGAGTGAAGGGGATGCCCGTCAGTTCGAAGAACCGCGGCCAGCCGATTCGGTCGATGAACTCGCCCATGCGCTCGTACTTCCGCGCGTGCTTGGCGTACACCTCGACGATATTGACCACCGCCTCCACCACCTCGGGCCAGCGCGGGGGGTTGTTCGGGATGAAGGGGATGGCCAGCTTGGAGAACTTGGGCGTGGTGCGGGCGTTGCTCACCTTCCCGCCGACCCAGATCGACAGCCCGTCGTTCTCGGGGTCGTTCAGGGGCATGGCCGGGCAGACGGTGTAGCAGTTGGCGCAGTACATGCACTGCTCTTCCACCACCTCGACGGACTGCTTGCCGTCCACCGTGGCCGGACGGATGGCGCCCGTGGGGCAGGAGGCGATCAGGGTCGGGATCTCGCAGACCTTGGGCAGGATGTCGTGCTGGGTCTTCGGGGGCCGGCGGTGAACTCCCAGGATGGCGATGTCGGAGCAGTGCACGGCGCCGCACATGTTGAGGCAGCACGCCAGGGCGATTCGCAGCTTCCCGGGCAGGTTTTCATTGGTAAAGCGGTCGATGAGGGCGTCCATGACGCACTTCACGATGCCCGAAGCGTCCGTGGCGGACGAGTGGCAGTGCACCCAGCCCTGGGTGTGGACGATGTTGCTGATCGCGTTGTTCGTACCGCCCACGGGGAATCCGTTGGCGGTGAGCTCCTTCTTCAGGGGCTCGATGTTGGCCGGGTTATCGAGAAGAAATTCGACGTTGTTCCGGCTCGTGAACCGGAGGTACCCGCCGCAGTACTTCTCGGCGAGGTCCGCGAAGAGCCGGATGCTCTGCGTGCTCAGGAGGCGGGGAGAGCCCGCGCGCACGGTGTAGATCTTTTCCCCCGACTCGGACACGTGGAAGAAGACGCCCGCGCCCATGGACTCGTGGTATTTCCACTGGCCGTAGTTCTTCTTGATGATCGGGTGGAGGAATTTCTCGTAATGCGGAGGACCGATGTCCGTGATCCGCTTCACAGGTTCGGCTGCCATCGTTTCCACTCCTCAAGATCGAGTCGGCCGCGTCGCGACCGACGACCAGACTGCTCGCCTACTCTTCCTTCTTGTAGAAGACGTACGGGTTGTCCCTCGGGGCAACCACCATCTCGGGCGCGGGTTCGAGCCCGATGGCGTCGAGGAAGTTGGACATGCCCACGCGCTGGATGAGTTCGCCGATGCGCTCGCGGTTCTTGCCGTACTCGTCCCAGAAGTCCCAGCAGCGGCGCACCAGTTCCTTCACCGTCTCATCGAGTTCTTCGGCGGGAACGAAGGGGACCAGGACGGAGGAGAGCAGGGCGCCCTGGACGATGGGGGCCTTGGCGCCGATGAGGATCGTCGCGCCGCGCTCCTTGCCGGGGCGCAGGGCCTTGGGCATCACGTTGATGCAGTGCATGCAGCGGACGCAGTCGTGGTTCTCGATGGAGAGCTTCTTCCCGTCCCAGGACATGCACCGGGAGGGGCATCGATCACAGACGTCCTTCTGGATGTTCATCGTCTTCGCGTATTCCGCGACGGCGGCGTCGTCCTGCTGGATCTCGTCCTTCCAGGTGCCGATGATGGAGAGGTCCGCCCGGGCGATGGAGGCCACGCAGTCGTTCGGGCAGCCGGAGCACTTGATCTTGAACTTGTACGGGAAGGGCGGACGGTGAAGCTCGTCCTGCCACTCCATGGTGCAGGAGTAGCAGAGGGCCATCGTGTCGTAGCACGCCCACTCGCAGCGGGCCTTGCCCACGCAGGCCGAAGGCGTTCGCATGCAGGATCCCGAGCCGCCCAGGTCGAAGCCCGCCTTGCCCAGTTCCGCAAAGGTGGGCTCGAGTTCGTCCGTCTTGGTGCCCAGGAAGACGATGTCGCCCGTGGAGCCGTGCATGTTGGTGAGGCCGCTTCCGTGCCGGTCCCAGATGTCGCACAGGGTCCTCAGCGCGTTGCTCGTGTAGAACCACCCCGTGGGCTGGTTCACGCGCATCGTGTGGAAGTGCGCCACGTTCGGGAACTTTTCGGGGACATCGCTGTAGCGACCGATGACGCCGCCGCCGTAGCCCAGCACGCCCACGATGCCGCCGTGCTTCCAGTGGCCCTTCTTCTCTTCGTAGGAGAGCTCGAGCTGCCCCAGCAGGTCGTCGTTCATGGGGTTGACCTTGCGGGCCTGCTTGATCTCCTTTACGAAGCTCGGCCAGGGGCCCTTCTCCAGTTCGTCGAGAAGGGGAGTCTTGAACTTTTCATCCGCCATATCCAGTCCTCCTGTTCACCGTCGGCCCCGGCGATCGGGGCCACCCGAGTTTCCCGCGGTACCCGAAATCCCCCTTTCCGTCCGATTTGCGATCAGGCGCCCCCCTTCCTCGCGGCCGCCATGGCCACCGTCCGGTAGACCATGTGCGCGAATTTCGTGTAGGGCGCGAAAAGGAACAAGACGAAGATGAGCACGAGGTGCACGTAGTAGATGGGGAACATGACCGCGGCGGAGTCCGCGAGCCGGAGCCCCTGGGAGAGGATTCCCGTGAGCACGACGCCCGTGAGGCAGAGGAGGAAGAGCCAGTCGAAATAGGTGCTGTTCTTCCTCTTTTCGGGGTCCGAGAAGCGGTCCGCCAGCAGGACCACGAGGCCCGCGAGGATGACCACCGCGCACACGTTGGCGAAGATCTTGAAGAAGGACTCCGCGGGGCGGGAGGGGTCCATGAAGGGCAGCGGGGTGTGCATGAAGCCCGCCATGGTTCCGACGCCCACCACCGTCCCCATGAAGGCCAGGCCGGCGAAGCCCCAGAGCGTCAGGAGGTGGCCCCAGTAGCGGTTCTTCTCTTTTCCGCACTCCTTGAAGCGCTTGTGGGCCAGAATCTCCACCACCGCCGGCACGAGGCCTCCCAGAATGCTCCCGTCCGCGCCGTGGGCCCGAAGAGCCTTCACGAAGCGGGCGACGCCCACCCCGAAGCCGAGGGTCACGAGGCCCGCCACGGTGAAGAACAGGATCTCCAGCCACGGAAGCGGGAATTCCGACGCGAACTCCAGGACCTCCGTCTCTTCCTCGGGGCTCAGCGCCATCATGATTCCGAAGAGGAGGGCGGGGATCGCGAGGAGGACGAGCAACCCCGCGGGCCTCGCCGCCAGGCGCGCGAGGAAGCCAGGGAAGGCGAAGTGCTGGATGGCCTGGCTCCGGAGGGCGCCGAAGACGTCGCCGGGACGAGCCCCGCGCGGGCAGCGCGTGGAGCAGTCCCCGCAGTTGTGGCAAAGCCAGATGGCCGGATCGCCCAGGAGGCGGTCCTTCAGCCCCCATTGGGCCTCGACCATCTGCTTTCGGGGGAAGGGTCTCTCCTCCTCCGACAAAGTGCAGACCACGGAGCACGTGGCGCACTGGTAGCACTTCTTCAGGTCGCCGCCTCCGCTGCACAGGACCTCTTTGATGAAACCCACGTCCGGTCGAACCGTCATTGCCTCAGCCATGGACTCGGCCCCTTTTCCCTAGTCCCCTAGTCCCCGATTCACTCAGTCCCCTAGTCCCGTCAGAACCCCTTGTACGGGTTCGGTCCCATCTCTCTGATCTTGTCCATGAAGGAGTCGATCATGCCCGGGAGCTTGCCGTACTCGTTGATCGCCAGCTGGTGCACCTCGATGCGCTCGCTTTCGAGCTGCAGTCGCTGGAGCGTTTCCTTCACGTTCTCAAGCCGCCGGTTGGCCAGCTCGGAGCCCCGGACGAAGTGGCACTGGTAGTCGTCGCCGTACTTGCAGCCCACGAGCATGACGCCGTCCACCCCGCCGGAGAGGGCGTCGGCGATCCAAACGATGTTCATGGATCCCAGGCACCTGAGCGGAATGATGCGGACGTTGGGGTCGTACTGCACCCGATTCAGACCCGCGATGTCCAGGGCCGGGTACGCGTCGTTCTCGCACATGAAGACCAGGACCCGGGGCTTCTCGTCCTCCTCGGGCGGGACCTCGACGGCCTTGATCATGGTGGCGATCATGTCCACCGAGTAGTTCTTGAAGGAGATGATGCGCTCGGGGCAGGCGCCCATGCAGATGCCGCAGCGGCGGCAGCGGTAAGGGTTGGGCTTGGGCGTCCCCTTCTCGTCCTCGTCCAGGGTCCCGAAGGGGCACTCCTCCGTGCACCGCTTGCACTGGGTGCAGCGTTGGAGGAAGAACGACGGGAAGGACATGTCGCCGGCCCTCGGGTGCACGGCCTGGCCGACGGATGCCAGCTCCACGGACTGAATCGCCTTCATGGCCGCGCCGGCGGCGTCCTCCCGGGCGTGGGAGGCGTCCATGGGGGCCCGGACGCATCCCGTGGCGTAAATGGCCGTGCGCCGGGTCTCGTACGGGAAGCAGACGAAGTGGGAGTCGGGGAACCCGTAGCGGAGGGCCGGGAGGTCCGGTCCCTGGCGGTAGGTGAGGTTCAGGATCTCCGTGCCCTCGTGGGCCTTGAGTTCCTCGGCCTTCTTGGCCGCCTCGGCCCTCTGGTTTTCCGTGTCGCCCTTGACGGCCTTGACCTTGGCGTCCTCGAGGGCGCGGATGGCCTCGCCGTCGGCGGCGTTGGGGACCATTCCCGCCGCGAGGACGACCAGGTCCGCGGCGATTTCGACCTTCTCCCCCAGAAGCGTGTCATTTACCGTTACCTTGAGGACCCCTTTCGGCCCCGCCTCCACCGCCGCCACCTCGCCCTTCGTCAGGAAAGTGAGGGGGTGGTCCTGGACCTGTCGGTAGAAGCGCTCGTACTGGCCGGGCGTCCTCATGTCCTTGTAGACCACGAAGACCTTGGCGTCGGCGTTCTGCTCGTGGATCAGGGCCGCCTGCTTGAGCGTGGCCATGCAGCAGACCGAGGAGCAGTAAGGAAGGTGGTCCTTGTCGCGGGAGCCCGCGCACTGGACGAAGAGAACGCTTTCCACGGGGCGACCGTCGCTGGGCCTCTTCACGGGGCCCTCCGCGGCCATGCGTTCGAATTCGACGTTGGTGACCACGTCGGGGCTGAGGCCGTACCCAAGATGGGCGAGGTTGGAGGGCTCGTAGGGCTTCCAACCGGTGGCCATGACGATGGCCCCTACGCGGGTCTTCACGTCGGAGCCGCCCACCTCCAGCGTCACGTCGAACAGGCCGGGCTGGCCGGCGGTTTCCTTGATCCGCGCGGACGTGTACACCTTGACCTTCGGGTGGTACAGGACCTCCTGGATCTTCTCTGCGATCCCTTCGGGCGTGAGGCCCACGTAGGGAGGAGCCTGGGGATAGCCCTTGCGCAGGGTGGCCACGAAACCACCCAGCTGGGCCTGCTTCTCCACGAGGACCACCTCGTACCCGGCGGCCGCCGATTCGAGGGCCGCCGTGATGCCGGCGACGCCGCCGCCCACCACGAGGATGGTCTTGGAGACCTCCTCGGCAACGGGCTCCAGGGGCTCCGACTTCTGGGCCTTGACGATGCCCATCCGGAGGTAATCTTCGGCGAGCATCTGGGTGTCCTCGTCCTTGGGCTTGTGGCACCAGGCCACGTGCTCACGGAGGTTCACCCGGTCGAAGACCATCTTGGGGTCGAAGGCGAAGGCCTCCGTCTTCACGCGGGGAGAACAGGCCCCGATCACGAGGGCGTTGACGCCCTGCTCCTCCATGTCCTTGCGGATGAGCGCCAGCCCTTCGGCCCCGCAGAGGTAGGGATGGATCTGGCAGGCGGGGACCTTGTACTCCGACCGGGCGACCTTGGCCAGTTTCTCCATGTCGAGGGCGTCGCCGATTCCGCACCCGCTGCAGAGGTAGACGCCGATCTTCTTATCCATGGTGCGCGCTCCTCACGACGCACTGGAGCGCTTTGAGAGCCGCCCCGGTGGCATCCTGGACCGTGGCCGAGACCTCCTCGGGACGCCGCACGCAACCGGCGCCGTAAAGGCCCGCCTTCCCTTCCACGTTGGCGACGAAGCCGAACTCGTCCAGGTTGAACCCCTTCGGAAGTCCGTCCGTCTGGGGGACGATCCCCGTGGCGAGAACCAGGAGGGAGACCCGCTCCGTGACCTTGCGGCCGGACAGCACGTCCTCCGCCGTCACGAGCAGGTCCTTGGTGGCGGGATCCTCCTCCACCTTGGCCACCTTGCCCTTGATCAGCACGACCCCCGTGTCCGCGGCGGCCTTCTGGTAGAAATCCTCCAGGCGACCCGGAGTCCGGATGTCGATGTAGAACATGGTGATCTTGGCCTCCGGAACGAGGGCCCTCACGTAGGTCGCCTGCTTGAGGGAGGCCGAGCAGCACACGGCGGAGCAGTAGGGGAGGTGGTTCTCGTCCCTGGAGCCCGCGCACTGGACGAAAGCCACCGCGGCGGGGGCCTTTCCGTCCGAGGGGCGGAGGATCTTTCCGGCGGTGGGGCCCCCCGGGGCGGCGAGGCGCTCCATGATCACGTTGGTGACCACGTTCGGAAAACGGCCGAAGCCGAGGTTGTCGATCTTGGTGGCGTCGTAGGGCGCCCATCCCGTGGCGGCCACCACGGCGGCGGCTTCCACGGTCCGGGTCTCGGGCTTCTCGTCCAGGTTCACCGCCCCGTACACGCACGCTTCCCGGCACGCCGTGCACCCTTCCTTGCACGCGGCGCGATCGATGGCGTAGCGGGCGGGAAAGGCCATGACGTGGGGCAGGTAGGCCGCCTTGGTCTTGGAGAGGCCGTAGTTGAAGTCATCGGCCCTCTCGGAGGGGCAGGCCTCGGCGCACGCGCCGCACAGAGTGCAGGCCTCCGTCACGTACCGTGGAAAAACGCGAACCTCGGCCTTGTAATCCCCAGGGGTTCCCGAAATCTCCGCGACCTCGGCCTGGGTGAGCACCGTGATCCTCGGGTTGTTCTTGATCCGCTTGAAGTTGATTTCGAGACCGCACAGCGGCGGGCAGAGCTTGGGGAAGTACTGGTGGGTGCGGGCCACACGCCCGCCCAGAAACGGCGACCTCTCGACGAGGACCACGGAGCACCCGGCCTCCGCCGCCTCCAGGGCCGCCGTCATGCCCGCCATACCGCCCCCGATGACCAGGACGGGCTTTCCGTTCAAGGTTCCCTCCATTCTTTCCATCCTTTCTCTCCGTCCCGGGCCCCGAGGGGGGCTCAGGCCTTTCCCTTCTCCGCCGCTCGCGCCGCGGCCTTTGCCTTCTCGGCCTCCACCACCTCCGGCCTCAAGCGCATGGTCTTTTCTCCAAGCAGGATGAAGCGAAGCCATTGGATGCCGAATTCCAGGAGTTCCTCGTCGTCGGTTTTCATGACTTCGAGTCGCTCCTCGTTCACTTGAAACCTTCTCAGGAAGGAGGATTCGAAAAGGAAGCGCCGGAACCGGTCCAGGTCGTACAGCGCCGTGTAGTACATTTCCATTTTCTCGGGGGGGAGGCTCTCCAGCTTCTCCCAGAACTCCTCGAGCATCAGAGCTTTGAAGGAAACCCCCATGCGGTCGTAGTCTTCGATGCCCTGTCCGACGATCCACTCCCGCACCGTCAGGGAGCCTCCCTCGCCGTGACCGTGGCAGAGGTCCTCCTTGAGAAGAAAGTGGAAGCTCCCCTCCTCGGGGTTCGGGTTCCGGGGCTCGGCCAAGCCAAGGGGGTACATGCGGCAGGCCCAAGGCCGGTGGTCGTACACGCCGCAACCGTCCGCGCTCACGAAGGGGCAATGCTTGTCCTCCCCCTCCATCTTGAGGAGGACGACGGGGATCTTCTGATCCTTGGTGAAGGGGACGATGGTGTACTTGTCCAGGAACTCGGTGGAGTCCATTCTCAAGTTTCTTTTCAATCTGAGCACGTCGTAGGGCGTCAGCACGATGGCCACGTCCTTGCAACACTGGGTGAAGCACTTCAGGTCTTTTCCGCAGCGGAAGGTGAACCGGTCGTTCAGCTTCAGCCGCTCGTAGTCCTTGAGGATCGCTTCGCGGGTGGGGGCGTCGGTCATGCGGGGGAGTCCTTCCCGTTCTCGATGATGCCGCTCTTGAGGGCGTCGGGAGACCAGACGGGAAGCGGACCCGTCTCGCCGTTCGTGGGGTCCAGGCGGTGGCGGTAGGAGGCGGTGACGTTGAACTGGGTTTTCATCCACTCCCAGCCGCGGACGAAGTATGGACAGTCGTCGTTGAAGCAGACGAACTGGTGTTCGCCCCGCCAGTTGGTCATTTGGGGGTTGGCCCATTTGGCGAGCGGGCGCAGGCAGTGGGGGCAGGTGGGGGTCTCTTCGGGGCTCATGGGCTCGGCGTCGCTCCCTTCTGATCGGTCATCCGCCCTGCCTGTTCGGAAGAAGAAGTGGGGAGACCCCCGCCCCCCGCGGGGGCCTCCCCGTCAAAGTCCGCGGCGTCATCCGCCGAGGAGTTCGTGTTCCTTCGCCTGCGGGAAAATGTGCAGGATGGGTCGCTTGATCATCTCCCACTTCTTTGTGCTGGGATCGTACTTGCAGTTGGCGAAGACCAGCCACTCCTTCTCGTTGAGGGCGGGCTTGTCGGCGCGGAAGTAGTACCCGGGCCACCGCGTCTCCTCGCGGAAGAGGATCGTGCGGACGTGGGCTTCGGCCTGCCACATGCGCTGGACGTTCTCCCAGCAGCGCATGAGCTCGTGCAGGTTCGACGCGGCCAGCTTCTCGGAGTCCTCCTTGAGGTACCCGAGGAGCTCGAGGGCGCGGTTGAGGGACGACTCGTTGGTCGTGAAGTTGCTGCTCACCCCGGCCGCGTACTCGTCCATGATCTTCTGGAGGCGGAACATGAACTGCTTGGGCTTGAGGTAGTTCGGGTTCACCTCCGGATCCGTGGTGGCGTTCTTGTACTGCTCGTAGATGTCCAGGGGCTTGAGGATCTCGGCCTTCATCGCCTCGACCTGGGCCATGTCCACGTTGGGCATGGTGTTGTTCTCGACGATGAACTTGATGGCGGCCTTGGCGGCGATGCGCCCCTCGGCGTGGGAACCGGAGGAGAACTTGTGGCTGGAAGCGCCCGAGGCGTCCCCGGCGCAGAAGAGGCCCTTCACCGTCGTCATGTTGCAGTAGCCCCAGAAGTACTCCTTCTTGGTCTCTTCGGTCTGGAGGTCTTCGGGACCGGAGATCCAGGCGCCGGAGGCACCGGAGTGGGAGCCGATGAAGTAGGGCTCGGCGGCGGCGATCTCGGAGGACTTCTCCTCAGGCTGCACGTTGCTGGCGGCCCAGAGGATGGCCTGGGAGATGGTCATGTCGAGGAAGTCTTCCCACGCCTCGGACTCGAGCTCCTTCATCTTCTTCTTGTAGGCCTTCTCGTCGTCCTTGTAGGTGGCGGCGATCTTCTGGATGGCCTCCTCGGTCCTCATGTAGATGGGGCCCTTGCCTTCCATGACGTCGAGCATGCCGAGGTAGTTGCGGAGGTTGGCCGGGATGGGCTTCACGCGGCCGTAAGAACCCCACTTCTCCAGTTCGGCCTTGCGCTCCACCATGTACTCGCCGCCGAGGGCGTTGGTCGCGCGGGACTTGAAGAGCAGGAACCACGCACCCACGGGGCCGTAGGCGTCCTTGAAGCGCACGGGGATGAAGCGGACTTCCTGGCAGGTCATCTCGGCGCCGGCCCGCAGGGTGAAGTAGGCGGAGGATCCGGAGTTCCACGGCGGATACCAGGCGCGGCCGAGGCCCTCGCCCGAGCTCCGAGGCTTGAACACGTGGACGGCGCCGCCCATGGCCATCATGACGGCCTTGGCCTTGAAGATGTAGAACTTGTTCTCGCGCGTGGAGAAGCCCACGGCCCCGGCGACGCGGTCGCCGTCCATGAGGGGTTCCACGATGAACACGCGCTCGAAGTACTGACCCACTCCGGACTGGAGGAGAGCGTTCTTGGCGGCCTCGGCCACCACGACCTTGTAGGACTCGCCGTTGATCATGAGCTGCCAGCGGCCCTCGTGGACGTAGTTGCCCTGCTCGTCCTTCCAGATGGGGAGTCCCCACTTCTCGAAGAGGTGGACGGTGGAGTCGACGTGGCGGGCGATGGAGGCCACGAGGTCCTCGCGCGTCACGCCCATGAGGTCGTTGCGCACGTAGTCCACGTAGTCCTTCACGGTGTTCTTGCCCGTGCGGAGGTCCACGTACTGGTTGATGGCGGAGAGGCCCATCGCCACGGCGCCGGAGCGGTCCATGGCAGCCTTGTCCACCAGGGTGACCTTCAGGCCCTTCTGCTTGGCCCAGTAGCACGCTTCCACGGCCGCGCCGCAGGAGGCCATGCCGCCGCCCAGGATCAGAAGGTCGGTCTCGACAACGACGTTCTCAAAGTTGGCCATCGTTCTTCTCCCCCCTTATTTCTTCAGCGTGAAGACTTCAGGCAGATCCAGCGAGGCGGGCTCGGTGAAGAGCACCGCGGGATCGTTGAGGTCGCCCTTGGTTTCCGTCCAGCCGCCGTCCGGCACGGCCGAACCTTCGGGGGTGGTCCGGATGGGGAACTTGAAGCGCTTGAGCATGCCGTTGCGGAACTTCACCGTCCACATGATGGAATCGGTGGAGCGCAGGGGCGTCACCTGGGCGCCCATGGGGACGAAGTCCGCGTAGCCTCGGATTTCGACGGCCTGGCTGGGGCAGATCTTGACGCAGTTGTAGCACTCCCAGCACATGGACACGTCGCGGTTGTACGCCTTCATCTTGTCCTTGTCGAGGACCATGAGGTCGTTGGGGCAAATGTACTGGCAAGCCGTCTTGTCCAGCGCTTTGCACCCGTCGCACTTTTCCGGGTTCACGTAACTCGGCATCAGGTCACCTCCTAACTGAAATCCGACGTCAACTGCATCTCCCAAGAGACCCCTGCGCGGCGCGACACCCTGCCCGCCTGCTGATGGCCACGGGGCCGCCGCCAACCTGTCCGCACCTCCTTAATGAAATCGACGGGCGTACACCACACCTTCGCCGGGCACGCACCCGGCCCCCTCGGTCACCCCTTGGCAATCCTTGGTGATCCTGCCGTTTCTTCTTATTTCGGCGGGCAGAAACTCAAGGAACCCTGCTCCGCTCGCGGCACCCCTAATGTAGGACCGACCGAAAAAGGGGGTCAACGGCCCCCTTGTCCGACGGGGTGTTTTGGGTGAAATCTCTCACGGAGAGGACCGCTCACACCCGGTCCACGAGGGGGATGAAAGAAAAATTCAAACATTATCAACATGTTAAGCTCGCCTTGTTCAAAGTGGGGCACCTGCCCGCAAACAAATCGAACAGAAATGTTACATCTAAAGTCCGCGCGGGAAGCCCCCAGCGAAGCCTCAGGGAACGGTCTTGAATCGACCTGCCGCCCCTGCCTTCGAGCTGCATCGGGGACGCGGCGGAAGCGAAGGGGCGGCGGTCCCAGGACCGCCGCCCCCGTCGCGCCCCACGCGGCCTCAATGGCCGCTCTGTTCGACTTCTTTCTGCCGGGTCAGATTCATGACTCTCAGGGCGCGGTTGACTTCGCCCTCGGCCCGGTACACGACGCGGACCTGGTCCCCAACCACCGGCGCCGAACCGATTTCGGCGCTCCGGATGTCCAGGGGAATCGGCGGCACCTCAGGCCTGACTTCATCCTGGACCCGGATCACGCCGCCCTCCTGCTCCACCGCGGTCACAGGACCCTGGACCACCGGAGCCGGCGGAACGCAGCCCCACGCCAGGATCAGGAAGAGGAACGCGAAAAACGCCGCGCTCGGGAGACTTCCAGACGGTTTCAACGGCGATCGCATGGCTCCCCCCTCAGGACTTTTTCGCCCGGATCTCTCGAACCGCGCCCTGGACCATTCCCACGACCACCACCACGGTCAGGACCGAGACGGCGCCCATGACCATCCAGGTCGCCGCGGCCGTGAGGCCCATCTGTTTGAGGATGACGGAAATCATGGCGCACACGACGGTGATCCCGAAAATGAGCCGGATGCCGTATCCGCGGATGTACTTGGTGGCGATGGTTCCGATCTGGGCCCCCGGAGCAGCCCCCATCAGCATGAAAATCACGGCCAGAAACTCGATGCGCCCCTTCATTCCGTAGGTGAACGCCCCGTAGAAGCCGGCGATCATGACCGTAAAGAGGTCGGTTCCCACGGCCACGTACGTGGGGCAGCCGATGAGGTAGACCAGGGCCGGCATCATGAGGAGCCCGCCGCCGATGCCCAGGAACCCCGCCAGGATCCCCACCAGGAGACCCACCGTCGCCGGGAGCCACATGGAGCATTCGACTCCCGCCACGTCGAACCGAATGATCGGCGGGATCTTGATCTTGTGGAGGGTCTCGTGCCACCGGACGGCGCTCCCCTCGTCCCCGCCCGCCGACGGAGCGGCCTTCTCCATGGCCCTCTTCTTGAAGTAGTCGTAAAAGACCAGGGCGGCGATGAGGAAGAGGAAGATCACGTAAACCCATCGGATGACGGGGCCTGCCAGCCCGAGGCGCTCCAGGAACATGACCAGGCGCGCTCCGATCTCGATGCCCACCACGTCAAAGGCCAGCATGGTGAGCCCCAGCCGCATGTCCACGTTCCCGAACTTCGCGTGGCGCCGGGTGGAGATGATGGACTTGCCCGCCATGTGGCAGAGGTCCGTGCCCACCGCGAAGGGCATGGGAAAGCCGAAGATGTTCAGGGCGGGCGTCACCATCCAGGCGCCCCCCATTCCGAAGAACCCTCCGAGGACGCCCACGGCCACGCCGAGGAGGACGAGGAGCCCGATGTTGACGGGCACGCCCGAAATGGGAAGGGTGACGGTCAGAAAGTCCAGCATGGCCCTACTCCTTCCCTTCTCGCTTGCTGAGGTCCAACCCGATCCGCCCCACCACCCAGTCCATGACCAGGCCCAGGACCAGGCCCATAAGGGCGGTGATGGCCACGACCTCGAGGGTGAAGAGGAAGCGGTTGGTGTTGTACAGATCGGCGAAGTACAGGTTGATCCCCTTCAGGTTTCGGGTGTCGGCCACATGAACGAGCTTCCCCTGCTTTTCGCCGCCTCCGGCCAGCAGCCACGTCGGCATCGCGGTGAGAACCGCGCCGATGGCCACCACCCGGGCCCTCAGGATCCATCCTCTTGCACCCATGCGCACCTCCCCCGTCCATTTGACCCCCGCCAACCCTCACGATTCTTCGCGCGGGGACCTCCTGCCGCAAGGAGTATAGAGGCTGAAGCCCTCACGAATTCCACGGAGAGTACGGAAGGCGATGGCCAAATACGGCATTTTACCCACTTGATTGGCCAACTTTCCGTATCTTTATGACCCATGCCCGTTCCCTTGCATCCCCACGGCCCTCGTTTCATCTTGAACCGGTAGGGAGCGTGATAGGATGGTGTCGGAGGGGGCCATGGACAAGGAGCCGAAGGCCATCCGCGGGCGGGTGCTCCGGGCGGGTTCGGTCATCCGTCCTGGAGTACGCAGGCTTGTCCTGGCCCTGACGCTCACCTCTTCCCTGTTTCTTCTTCTCTTGACCGCTCTGGCCCTGAAACGGACCCCGGCGGCGTCCTGGCTGGTCCTCTCCCTCGCCGCTTCGGGGGTGGCGGCCTCCGCCATCATGGGGGCGCTCGCCGTCGATCGCCTTTCCCGCAAGCTGTCGGAGATCGAGGACCAGAGGGATGCCTTCTTCGAAGAGCTGACACGGCTGTCCAAGGTGTCCTCCCTCGGGGAGGTGTCCTCGAGCATCGCCCACGACCTCAACAATCCCCTGGCGATCTTGAACGAGGAGGCCGGATGGCTCTCGGACCTTCTGGGGGGGGCGGGCGGATCGGACGAGGCCGCGGTCCGCAGGGAAATGGCCAACTCGGTGGAGCAGATCCAGGCCCAGATCCGCAGGGGAAGGGAGATCTCCCGTCGCATCCTGAACTGGGCCCGGGAGACCGAAGGTGCCGGCGGCAGGGTGGACCTGAACGAACTGCTCACCAAGACCCTTTATCTTCTCGAAAGCGACATGGCCGAGGTGCGTGTCCAGGTCGTCCGGCGCTTCGCGGCGGACCTTCCCAACGTGGCGGGGAGCGTGGCCGAACTGCGGCAGGTCTTTCTCAACCTCACCAAGAACGCCCTGGATTCCATGCGGGGGCGCGGCGGGACCCTCACGCTGGCCACCGTTCGGCTGGGTGAGTCGGCCCGCGTGAGCGTTTCCGACACCGGGACAGGAATCCCGGAGGGGAACCTCGCCCGGATCTTCGAACCGTTCTTCACAACCAAGCCCGGCGACCGGGGTACCGGTTTGGGATTGTCCATCAGCTCTTACATTGTCAAGAAACTCGGGGGAACCATCGAGGTGGAAAGCCGGCTGGGAGAGGGCACCACCTTTCACGTGACCCTGCCCGCGGCCCGGGAATCTCCCGGTGCGCTGGCCATGACCGGAGGGACCGATGCGGGTCATCAGGCTGCTTCTCGTGGATGACGAGTCGCGCTACGTGGAAACGCTTTCCAAGCGGCTCACGGCCCGAGGTCTCTACGTCGAGGGCGTCCACTCGGGCAAAGAAGCCATCGCGGTGCTGGAAAGCCGGCCCTTCGACGTGGTCCTTCTGGACGTGAGGATGCCCGGTATGGACGGCATTGCGACCTTGCGCGAGATCAAGAAGATCCAGCCCCTCGTGCAGGTGGTCCTCCTCTCCGGAAACGCCTCCATCAACGCCGCCATCGAGGGGATGCGCCTGGGCGCCATGGACTACCTGCTCAAGCCGGCCGATCTGGAGGATGTGCTGGCCAAGGTGGAAGAGGCCTTCGAGAAGAAGGGCGCGGAAGAGGCGCGCAGTCGGGAGGAAAAGGGTGCCAGGGGGCGCTGACGCCCCGAATCGTACCGGGTAAGGAGCGGACGTGGGCCTTCTGTCCTTCGGGAAGGGCATTCTCTTTGGAAAACGCTGGCGCCCCATCGAGGCGCACCGGGACACCCGCGCCCACCTCACGCTCAATTACCTCACGTTCAAGGATCTCATCACTTCCAACGACGAAGTCCTCGAAATCATCTCCGACCTGGAGGAGAAGCTCCAGGGCGAGACCTACTTCGGCATGACCTATATCCGGTTCCGGTGCGTCACGGCCGCGACCCACACCTACCGGATGATCGCCAACCTGAACAAGCTGTCGGGACGGCGGTTCCAGGAACTCCCCGTCACCTTTTCCACGGTGCAGAAGGCCATCGAGGAAGTCCTGGAAAAGAGCCGCCGCCGCGCGAGCCCGGAGGGTCCGTGGGTCCTGGACCTGTCGGAGGTGGACGCCTCCATGCACGACCGGGTGGGGGGCAAGAGCGCCAACCTCGGGGAGATCCGGAACCGCGTCAAGCTGCCCGTGCCCGATGGCTTCGCCATCACCACCGACGCCTTCCGGCAGTTTCTGGAGGCCAACCAGCTGACGGAGGAGATCCGCTCCCGACTGGTCAACGTGGACCTGGACGACCTGGACAGCCTCCGGGAGGCGAGCGAGGCCGTCAAGGAGCAGTTCCAGGCCGGATTCGTCCCCCCGGAGGTGGAGCGCGCCATCCTCGCCGCCTACCGACGGTTGTGCGACACCCTCGGGCGCTCGGCCCGGGTGTCCGTCCGATCGAGCGCCGTGGGGGAGGACGGGGACATCTCCTTCGCGGGACAGTACTCCAGCCTCCTCAACGTGGATCGGGATCACCTCCTGGCCGCCTACAAGGAGGTCCTCGCGGGCCTGTACACCCCCCGGGCCATTTTCTACCGGAGCGTCCACGGGATCCCCGACGAAGACATCCCCATGGGCGTGGCGTGCATCGCCATGGTGGATGCCGCCGCCAGCGGAGTCGCCTGCTCGGTCAACCCGAACCGTCCCGATTCGGGCACCCTGGTCATCAACGGGGCCTGGGGGCTGGGCGTGGGGACGGTGGGGGGATCCGTGAGCCCGGACTTCTGGGAGGTGTCCAAGGACGCGGACATGCCCTTGGTGGAGGCCCGCCTCGGGACCAAGGAGACCAGCGTGGAGCCCCTCGACGAGGGCGGGATCGGACCCGTGGCCCTGGCCCCCGCCGTGGGGGGGGCCTACTGCCTGACGGAGCGGCAAGTCCGGGATCTCGCCTACATCGTGGTGGCCGCGGAGAAGCACTATGGCCGGCCCCAGGAAATGGAGTGGGCCCTCGACAAGCTCGGCCGTTTCACCATCCTCCAGTGCCGCCCCCTCCGACTCTCCCGGTTTTCCGAGGACTCCTCCCGGCTTCCCCCGGCCGAGATCGAGGGCCATCGCCTGCTCCTCACGGGGGCGTCCGCCTCCAACGGGGTCGCATCCGGCCCGGTCTTCCGGCTCAACGGCATCGAGGACCTCGCCTTCGTGCCCGACGGCTCCGTGGTGGTGGCGCGCCACTCCTCTCCCCAGATCGTGAAGGTCATGGGGCGGGTCGCGGCCATCGTGACCGACGTGGGGGCGACCACGGGCCACATGGCCTCCCTCGCAAGGGAATTCGGCGTGCCGGCGGTCCTCGACACGCGGGAGGCGACCACGCGTCTGGAGGCGGGCCAGGTGGTGACGGTGGACGCCAGCCGCGGCGCGGTTTACGACGGCCGGATCGAGTCCATCGTGGCCGAGAAGCCCGCCCAGCCCAAACGGTCCATGAAGGGCACCCCCGTCCACCAGGTCCTGGTGGAGGTTTGCCGCCACATCGTCCCCCTCCACCTCACGGACCCGAGAAGCCCCGATTTCCGGCAAGGTGCATGCCGCACCTTCCACGACATGGTGCGCTTCGTTCACGAGAAGGCCTTCGAGGAGATGTTCCGCATGAGCGACCGCGTCTCCGACGCGGATTACCGGTCCGTGCGGTTGCGGGAGCGCCTTCCCTTCGAACTGTACCTCATCGACATCGGCGGGGGCTTGAACAGCCCCCCCGGCCGATCCGAGATTTCGCCGGGGGACCTCCGTTCGGAGCCCATGCGCGCCCTTCTCTCGGGCATGAGCGACCCGCGTTTGCGCTGGTGGGAACCCAAAGGCATCTCCCTGGCCGGCTTCCTGTCCGTGGCCACCGAGTCTCTCTTCACCCCGACCCACGACACCGCCGAGCGCCGGCTTGGGGACAAGAGCTACGCCATCGTCGCCGAGTCCTACTGCAACTTCAGCTCCCGGATCGGCTACCACTTCACTGCCGTGGATGCCTTCTGCTCCGACATGCTCAACCGGAACTACGTGTCCTTCCGCTTCAAGGGAGGCGCGGCGGACGACCTGCGACGCGCCAAGCGCTGCGAACTCATCGGCGAGATCCTCAGGCGGCTGGATTTTCAGATCGAGCGCGGGGGCGATCTCATCAACGCCCGGCTGAGGAAGTTCCCGAAGGAGACCATCCTCGACCGTCTCGGCCAGCTGGGCCGGCTGGTGGTGGCCACCCGACAGCTGGACATGCGGATGGGGCCCTCGGCGGCGGTGGGTTGGTACGCCGACGCCTTCTTCGAAGGGAACTTTCTCTTTGAACCGCAGAGCCCACCCCGCACGGCGCCGGAGACCGCCCCATGACTCTGCCCTCCTTCCTCCGAAACCTGCTCGCGGGGCGCTCGGACGGCGGCTCCGAGGACGCCCGCGGCCGGTTCCTGAGGAAGTACGAAGCCTACCGGAAGCTCGCCTCGGCCAACAACGCGGCCCTGGAAGTCCTGGCCGACCTGCAGTCCAAGGCGGGGGGCGAGTTTCTCTTCGACGCCAAGTACCTGAGGGACGCCACCGCCAACGCCCTGGCCCGAGGCCGGGAGGTGGTGGAGGCCCTTGACGCCCTCTCGGGGGGCCGCGAGCGCCGCCTCCGCGGAGCCCTCGCCGAGCTGGAAACCAAGCTCGCCGAGGAGACCGCCCCCACCGTGCGCATTCCGGACGGCCCCCGCGTGCTTTCCCTCTCGGAGGCGGCGGACGCCCCCGTGGACCTCGTTGGGGCCAAGGCTTGGAGGCTGGCCGTGCTGAGGACCCGGGCGGGCGTGCCGGCGCCCGACGGTTTTTCCATCACGAGCCGGGCGTGCCGGGATTTTCTCGAACAGGGCGGGATCTTCCCGAAGGTACGGGCCGCCGTGGAGGACCTCCCTCTGGCGAACCAGGAGGGCCTCCTCCGAACGAGCGAGGCGCTGCGCGCGGCCGTTCTGGGAACCCCATGGCCGAGAGATCTCGCCGACAAGATCCTCTCGGCCTTTGACGCCCTGGAGGCCCGAACGGGAAAGCGCGGCCTCCTGGTGTCAGCGCGATCCAGCGCCGTCGGAGAGGACGGCGATTTCAGCTTCGCCGGCCAGTACGCCTCGATCCTGAACGTGGACCGGGAACACATCCTCGAGGCCTGCCGCGAAGTCCTTGCCAGCCAGTTCGGACCTCGCGCCCTTGTGTACTACAAGGCCAGGGGCGCCGGCGGAGACCTCCTGCCCATGGCCGTCTGCGTGGTCGCCATGGTGGACGCGCGGGCCAGCGGGGTCCTCTACACCCGCCCTCCGGACGACCCCTCCGAGGAGTCCATGGTCCTGGCAGGAAGCTGGGGCCTCGGTCCCTCCACGGTGGACGGGCGGCTGACCCCGGACGTGTTCACGGTGGGCCGGGGCGCGGGACACCC
The DNA here is from genome assembly GCA_040752915.1 of Acidobacteriota bacterium. Lineage (NCBI taxonomy): Bacteria > Pseudomonadati > Acidobacteriota > Acidobacteriota bacterium. The sequence goes on along the minus strand of JBFMHB010000004.1, from coordinate 4,059 downwards.
TCTCCTCCGTTCCCGGGTGGCGCCCAAGGACCGGATGCTCCTCTGCCGGGAGAGCCGGGGGCTCGTGGATGTGGAGGTCCCTGGCTGGATGAGGGACCAGCCGTGCCTGACGCCGGCCCAGGTGTCGGCGCTGGCCGGTTTCGGCGCCGCTCTGGAAGCCTATTTCGGAAGGGCCCAGGACGTGGAGTGGGCCCTCGACGCGGAGGAGCGGATCGTCATTCTCCAGTCGAGGCCTCTGAGAGTCTCCGGAGAAGCCGCCGGGCGGGCGGAGGTGCTCGCCCAAAGAAAGGGCCTGACGCCCCTCCTCTCGGAGGGGACCGTGGTCTCACGGGGCGTGGGCTCGGGCCCGGTGTTCCTTCTTGAAGATGGCGACTCTCCCACCTCGGTCCCCCCGGGGGCGGTTCTCGTGGCCCGGGCGGCGGAACCCAGGCTGGCCGAAGCCATGGACCGGGCCGCGGCCCTCGTCACGGAAGTGGGGTCCACGACGAGCCACCTCGCCACGGTGGCCCGAGAATTCGGAGTTCCGGCGCTCTTCGGCGTCCGAGGAGCCCTGGCTTCTCTGAACGCCGGGACCGTGGTGACCGTGGACGCGGAGTTGGGCAACGTGTACCCGGGGCGCGTGGACGCCCTTCTGGAGAGCGCGGCCCGAAGGCGCGCCGAGGGAACCCAGGACACTCCGCTCTTCCGGCGGCTGCGGGCCATCCTCGCTCTCCTGACCCCCCTGAATCTGACGGACGTCCGAGGCAGGAACTTCAAGGCCGCCGGGTGCCAGACGCTCCACGACATTTTGAGATACGCCCACGAACGGGCCATGGAAGAGATGTTCCTCGCGGGAGGGAGCTTCGGAAAGGAGTCGGGAGGCGCGCTGAGGCTGGCGAGTCCCCTCCCCGTATCCTTTTACTTCCTGGATCTCGGCGGCGGCCTGGAAATGCCCGCGGGGGAAAGGGAACTGCGCCCGGAGCACTTCCGCTGCAGGCCGCTCCTCCACCTCTGGCCGGGGATGATCGAGGTCCCGTGGGACAAGGCCCCTGCCGCCTCCGGACGGGACGTGGCTTCCTTGATGATGACCGCCATGACCTCCGGGGACGTGGCCCGCCAGATGGCCGAACCCAACTACGTGCTCGTCTCCGACGTGTACCTCAACATGAACTTCCGGCTGGGATACCACTTTTCCCGGGTGGACGCGTGCTCCACCGACAACGTGCACGAGAACTACGCGAGCCTCCTCTTCCACGGGGGCGCCGCCGACCTCCGAGGCAGGTCGCGGCGCGTGGACTTCATCGAGCGCGTCCTGAGAAGGGACGGCTGGAGATCCTCCCGGCGGGGAGACGCCCTCTTCGCCCGAATCGAAAACCAGGACGCCGAATCCCTGGCCCACCGCCTCCGCGCTCTGGGCCGGCTGTTGGTGGTCACCCGGCAGGTGGACACGCTCTTCGGGAGCGATTCGGACGTGGAGCGGGCCGCGGAGGCCTTCGCCAAGGGTGACTTCACGCTCGGACTGGGGGAGGCCCCGCCATGAGATCCCCCTGGCTCCGGAGCCGGCGGTCCATGCCTCTCTGGGGGCTCCTGGCCGCGGGCCTGCTCCTGGTGGCGGCCTTCATTCTGGGCCTGGTCTCCTTCGGCAAGATGAGGCAGGTCGTGGGCGAGGAGTTCAACGAGCAGCAGCTCGTCCTCGCCCGCAATCTGGCCACCCTCATCCGGCAGGATCTGGACTTTCTTCGCCGCGAACTCATGGCGCTCAACCAGTCGCCCCTCGCCGAGTCGGACCACTCCGCCACGTGGGAGCGGCGCATGCGGGTCACCTTCGACGCCGTGCAGAGCGGCGAACTCCTGGAAATTCGCCTCGTCTCCCCCTCGGGGAAGGATGCATACATCCTTCTTTCCGAGGGCGAGGTCCTGCACGAAAAGGGGGACTTCTCCCAGACGACCTCCTTCCTCTGGGCCTCCCGACCCGAGAACCGGGGCAAGGTGCTCCTGATCTCCTCGAGCCTCCCGGTGGAAGGCGACCTGGACAGGCGAAGGCCCCGGTTGGTCCTCGCCGTTCCCCACTACCACGCCCTCGGCGGTTACAACCTTCACGACCCTTCGGGGCGCATCTTCGCGGGCGTCCTTGAATTCACCGTGGACGCCACCGCGCTCGCAACGAGGTTCACGGCCGACGCCCGCTCGGGAACGACCGGCTACGCGTGGGTCCTGGACGAGATGGGCACGTTCCTCGCCCATCCGGAGAAGGACTTCCTGGGCAAGAACGCCTTCAAGGCGCGACACGAGAAGAACCCCAAGCTCGCCTTCGAAGGGATCAACGTGATCATGAGGGACCACATGCTCCGGGGCCAGGAGGGGAAGGGTGAGTACCTTTCCGGGTGGCACCGCCAGCTCAAGGGGCCCGTCCACAAGCTCATCGGATACACGGCGGCCCACCTGGACCCAGAGCGCCCCGACCTCTTTTGGTCCGTGGCCGTCGTGGCCCCGGCCAGCGAGGTCCAGGGCATGGTGCGGTCCCTTTTCCTCCGCCAGTTCACCGTCCAGACAGCGATCTTCCTGGCCATCCTCGCCGGGAGCGTTTCCGTGATCCGGAGGGACCGCTGGTGGTCCAAGCTCCAGAAAGAAAAGGAGCGCCAGATCAACCTGAGCTCGCGCCTCGCTTCCCTGGGAACCCTCGCGGCGGGCGTCGCCCACGAAGTCAACAACCCCATCGCCATCATTCTCGGGTTTTGCGATCTCCTCCTCGAGAAGGTCCCTCCGGGATCGCAGGAGTACGAGCACCTCAAGATCATCGAGAAGCAGGCCCTGGCGTGCAAGAAGATCGTCGAAAACCTGGGACGCTTCGCCCGGATTCCCGAACAAAGGGCGGAAACGTCGGACCTCAACGAGGAAGTGCGCAGGGTGCTCGCCATGGTGCGCAACACGCTCCTGACCGAGAAGATCCAGTGCGTCCTCGACCTGGAGGAAGGGATTCCACCCGTCAGCGGCGACCCCCAGGGACTCCAGCAAGTGTTCCTCAACCTCATCACCAACGCCCGCGCCGCCATGAAGTCCGGAGGAACCCTCACGATCCAGACCCGACGAATGGGCTCCCGGGCGGTGACCTCCGTGAGCGACACGGGCCACGGAATCGCGAAGCAGGACCTGGAGCGGATCTTCGATCCGTTCTTCACCACCAAGGCGCCCGGCGAGGGAACCGGGCTCGGGCTGTCCATCAGTCACGGAATCGTGGAGAAGGCAGGCGGCTCCATCCAGGTGGAGAGCCGCCACGTGGACGCAGTGGGAGAGGAGCACGCGGGCAGCACCTTCCGGGTCGTGCTCCCCCTGGCTCCCAGCGGCGAGGAGGCCCACGGCCCCGCCGGCGGAGCCGCATAGAGCGGAGGGCGCATTCGATGGCCGAAAAAATCCTGTTGCTGGACGACGAAGTGGACATGCTCCTCCTGCTTCAGACCATCATCACTTCTCGAACCGACCACGAGGTGGTCAGCACGAACAACCCACTGGAGCTGGAGGACCTCATGGCGGCCCACGCCTTCTCCCTGGTCATCTCGGACCTCAAGATGCTGGGCCGCGACGGATTGGAGGTCGTGGAAAAAACCCACGAGATCGATCCCACGATCCCCGTGGTCATCATCACCGCATACGGCAGCCTCGAGTCGGCCCAGGAAGCCATCCGCAAGGGCGCCTACGACTACATCACCAAACCCTTCCGCAAGGAGCAGGTCCTCATCGCCATCGAACGCGCCCTGGAATGGCGCCGCCTGACCCTCGAGAACCAGCGCCTCAAGAACGGAGGGGGATAAGGAACGGAGCCGCGGGCGGGGAAGAGGTCCGCCACCGAAATGACGGGCTGGCCCGCGGTCGCCCCGCCGGTTCGCCGAATTCCGCCCGTGGGCCCTCCGCCGCGCATCCCGATTCCCCCGCTCCCCTCCACGCCTTCTCCGCCGCCTGTTGCCTCACGTAAGAATCTTCCCAAAATGGTATTTGTTGCCTCATGTAAAAATCAATCCGAAACGCGGTGCCTTCTGACCGCAGCAGGGACTGTGGGAAGGGTGGGAAACCCCGGAGGGGTTT